>JAVALV010000094.1:0-6093 GCA_032159055.1 Thermoproteota archaeon
AGGTGCTATTGCCAAGTTGATAGAGGTCTCTCCTTCTCCCGCATGTCCCAAACCATCCCAGACATCGAAGGTTCCTGGAGGTAGGAGCTTCCCTGCAGTAACCCACCAAGCATCCAGTACCGCTATCTTCGCATCCTTATGGGATACCTTAAACTGCCTAGCTGCGATCTCTATGGGCTCTATGTTCCCATCATGCCCATTTATTACCAAAAATTTCCTTATCCCGTGCTTGTACAGGCTCTCAAAGACGTCCTTTAGAACCGCAATGACCGTATCCGGCTTAAGAGAAACCGCTATAGGAAACATTGAGTAGTGTTCACTCATCCCGTAAGGTAGAGGAGGAACAACAAAAGCGCCTTTAACTCTCTTAGCGACTTCTTCAGCTATCTTCGTAGAAACTATTGTGTCGGAGCCGAAAGGTAGATGATCCCCATGGTTCTCGCACGATCCAACTGGTATCAAGGCCTTATCATACTTGCCCTCTCTAAACTTCTTTCCATTAAGGAAAAGGAGGTTCACGTCCTTATCCAGGATAATGCCCATCTATCATCACCGGCAAGTTAGGAGGGAATAAGAAATAACTTTATCGATTAAGATGCCTGACCAGAGACTTTACACATTCATGTCATCATGGATGGAAAAATAGGGATAAGGGGTCATGTTTCCAAAGAAACGGCCTGTATTCTATCTTCCTTTTTCAATCTGAGTTTCCTAGCTATATAATCGAATGTCCATTCATTTCCTCCAGACATCCCGAGGGGCCATTTTATCATCACCAGTATAAGAAGAGCTGAGTATATCAGTTCTATCAGTCCATAAAGTCTTAATCCTTCTTCTATAGGCTTTAAGGCAAATGAGAGTGCTGTGAGTATGCTCGTACCTAAGATGGCCCCTGTCATAGTACCTGATCCTCCCACGATGAGCATTATCACAGTAGTGAAGGTCAGATCAAAGGAGAAATCGTAGGGGCTTATATTTGTCGTTAAATGGGCAAATAGTCCGCCAGCTATTCCTTGAAAGAATGCGCTAAGCACGAAAGGTATCATCTTATATTTGGTTAGATTCACTCCCATGGCCTGTGCTGCTATCTCATCTTCCCTTATAGCGAGCATCGCTCTCCCGTAGGAGGATCTCATGAGCATTATGTTTATGTACAGGAATATTATGATCCATCCATAGGTCCAGAACAGGTTTGTATATGTGGGAATGGCGTTTATTCCCAAAGCACCCCTAGTCAGCCCTCTAGCATTTATTGCTATTGTCTCAACAATGACCATGAAACCTAGAGTCATGACAGCGAAATAGTGGCCTCTAAGCCTTAGAGCCGGTATACCAACCGGTATCGCTAGGATGGCTGCCAGTATCCCGCCCATCAATAACGCTGGTAAGAAAGGCCATTGATAATTTGGTCCTCCAAGCCAAGATGGAAGGTAGGGCAGGGCAGCGAACTTTCTGGCTGCTGCTGGGAATGTTAAGAGCACTGAGGTGTAGGCACCAACTGCCATGAAACCTGCATGTCCCAGGTTGAATAGGCCGGTATACCCATTAGTGAGGTTAAGGCTGAGGACCATTAGTATGTAGACCCCTATGAGATCTATTATGAAGACCACGTACTTGTTAAGTGATTGCTGGGCTACCCAGAGCAGGATAAAGAAGATGACAACAGCTATTAAGCCTCTAAAGATGCTTCTGTTTAACTTCATATCCTCACCTCCTCTTTCTGGCCGAGGAGACCCGACGGTCTAGTCAGCAGTATTATAACCAGCAGGGTGAAGACAATCCCATCCCTGTATGGCGCGTATCCAGGAGGAAGCAGCCCGACGGAGAGTATCTCAGCTATACCCAGTATGTAACCACCGAGCATGGATCCAGCGACGCTCCCCAGCCCTCCAATAACGACAGCAATGAATGCCTTAACCCCTATCATGAAGCCTATGTTGTATTGAATGGATGAGTACTTGGCACCCCACATGAAACCTGTTAGAGCTGCTATAGCCGTTCCGATAACGAAGGCTGTAAGTATAACACCGTCTATATCTATTCCCATCATTCTGGCTGCCTCTAGATCCTCCGCTGTGGCTCTCATGGCTATTCCTACCTTAGTTTTCCTCAGGAAAATCGTAAAAGCCACAACTATTATTATAGAAGAGGTTATAGTGAATATATCTATGTTGGCTATGCTGACATTTCCAAGGTTTATCCTATCGTAAAAGTAGTCAGGAGCTGAAAATGCATAGCTCTGGGGAGAGAAGATCATTTTTGCAAGATTTTCTAGGAATATGTAGATCCCCAAGCTTGTTATCAGTAGGGGGAGCTCTCCCCTACCTCTGAGCTTCCTAAATCCAACTGTATCGTAGAAAACTCCCATTATCCCTCCGAATATAGCGAGGGCCACGAAAGCTAAGGGAAAGGGTACACCCCACAAGGACATGAGGAAATATATGAAGAAAGCCCCTAGCATCACGAAGGCACCGTGAGCGAAGTTTATCAGCCTAAGTATTCCATACACAACGGTCATTCCTAAGGCGAGCAGGGAATACATGCTTCCCAAGACTATCCCGTTCACCAGCTGCTGGAGGACATAACTCGCGGATAGCATACCTAACCACCCAAATAAGCTTTTCTCACTTCCTCTAAGCTAATAACCTCCTTAGGAGTACCTGACATTTTGATTGAACCATTTTCCAGTATATATACGTAGTTTGCAACTCTCTGGGCCATCGTAATGTTCTGCTCCACTAAAAGGATCGTTACTCCCTTTTTGTTTATCTCCCTTATTGTCTCATATATCCTAATTATCAGATTAGGCGCTAAGCCTAAAGATGGTTCATCCATCAGGAGGAGCTCTGGTTTTCCCATCAAGGCCCTAGCTATAGCGAGCATCTGTTGCTCCCCACCACTCAGCGTACCAGCGGGCTGATCCTTTCTTTCCTTGAGTATTGGAAATAGATCCATCACGAAGTTTAGATCCTCCTTGATCCCCTCATCCTTCCTCGTATATGCCCCTATAATCAGATTTTCTAAGACACTGAGCCTAGAGAATATCCTCCTACCTTCTGGTACTATAGATATGCCCATCTTAACCCTCTTGTGAGGAGGAAGATGAGTCACGTCTTCGTCCTTGAAGAATACCTTACCTTTCTTCGGTCTAAGCAGACCTATAACCGTTTTTAGCGTTGTTGTCTTACCTGCACCATTAGCTCCTATGAGGGCCACTATGTCTCCATCATTCACCTTAATACTTACATCTCTCAGGGCCTGAATTGCCCCGTAATATACATCAACATTATCAAGCTTAAGCAAGGGCTTTCACCTCCCCTAAATAAGCTTCGATAACCTTTGGATCCTTTCTCACCTCATCCGGTGTACCTTGAGCAATCAGTATGCCGTGGTCTAGGACCTGAATTCTCTCTGCGAGGCCCATGACGAAGGGCATTCTATGCTCTATTATGAGGATCGTCAGAGAGAACTCTTTTTTCATCTCCTTAACGAGACCTTCTAGCTCCTTAGCCTCTGCTGGATTCATCCCTGCTGTTGGTTCATCCATCAAGAGAAGGTCTGGTTTTGAGACTAAAGCCCTTGCAATTTCGACTCTCTTCTGTATACCATAGGGTAAGCTACCAGCTTTCGTATATCTGTACCTTTTGATGTTGAGGAGATCCATTATCTCATTTACGAGGGAATTTAGCTCACTCTCTTCCTTCCTATACCTAGCGGAGCTAACGATTAGATCATGAAAACCATAGTTTAGGTATTTATGGCCACCTATCTTTATGTTCGTCTCGACATCAAGGTTCCTGAACAGTCTGAGGTTTTGAAACGTTCTAGCTATACCTAATCTGGCTATGAAATCAGGTTTCTTCCCAGTAATATCAACATCCTTGAATAGTATCCTACCACCACTCGGTTTTATGAAACCATTTATCATATTGAATATCGTCGTCTTTCCAGCGCCGTTTGGGCCTATAAGGCCGTATATTTTATCTTTAGGGAGCTCTAGGCTATAAGACCTAACGGCCCAAAGCCCTCCAAAAGATTTCTTTATGTCCCTTACATCGAGTATGTTACCCATTTGACTACATCCCTCCCACGACCGAGTAGAACCGATTTGGTATATTCGGCATACTTCTAGAGCTGATTATATGGTTGCGTTCTAATAATGAGATATGATGAATATCTGTATGGGTGACACATTTAGACTTTAAGGTTGGAGATAAGGGAAGCTTTCCCTCAATAGATAGGTTACCAAGGGAGTCTAGGTTCGGCATCATAGTAGCCATGACCTATTTTTATAAAAATGTATAATTTTTCAAGTAAATTTACATAAATGAAGTTATATCATAAATAAGATCCATAGATAGAGCTACTATGAAATTATTTTACAGTCAATATGACACATAGTTTAAATTGAGGGAATCCCTTATTTGAGACTCGTGATGAAAAATACTTTACATTTTTTACTTTAATAAATGTAATTTTTGAGACATGATAGGAAGATAAATTTATATAAGATAGATAATCTGCATAATAATGCCAAATAATGCAATAAAAACTTTGATATCGGTTTATAGGAAAAATAGACTAGTTAGCTACATTGTTTAAAGCGAAATGACATTTTAAATATTTTTAACATATAAATACATGTGATAAATCTCTAGGTCGCTACGCTCCTGATAATTCTATTTATGGACACTATATTTTGATCACATCTTTTTTAGACGAGAAGCCTTTTATGGATCATATAAGAGCGGCATGTAGAAGCAGCGGAACCTCCCTCTTTTTAGTCAGATACTGATTTTACTTCGAGAAATGGATTTTCATCCTGTGATAGGATTTTCTGCGTTAAGTGGTCATTATGGTAGTCATGCGCTTTTAGAGTTCTGATTACATTATTTTATACCTGCAGTGTATATGAAAAATATATTTGATAAATACTATTTATTAGTAGTTTTCTTCACCTAAAGCGGCTAGATAGATATATTTATAAGCTTTTCATAGCGCAGTGATCATATGGATTCTAGAACCTGGGCTGCTGTCTCTATTATCCTCCTACTCATAGGGTTAGTTATCGGATACTACGCAGGTGGAGCTGGAGCTGGCGGTGTTAAGACTGTAACTAGGACAGTAAGTGGCGGAGCCCAAACGGTAACTGTAACCGTAACTAAGACGGCAGGTGCTCCAGCCACAACAACTACAGCAGCATCTAAGAAGCCCATAAAGATAGGTGTACTAATGGGGTTAACTGGCCCTTGGGCTTCCATAGACGGCCCTGCGTGGAATGGTATCCAGCTGGCTATAAAGCAGATCAATGACCAAGGAGGCTTACTAGGAAGGAAAGTTGAGGCTATAGTGATAGATACTAAGGGAAACGAGGCTGAGACCACAGCTGCCGCACATAGGCTAGTAGATGTTGAGCATGTAGTTGCCGTTTTGGGCTATACCGATACCCACTGGGTCCTAACTGCTGGGCCCATCATACAGAAGGCAGGTATTCCCTTCATAACACCCGGAGCCACTTACCCACTGATCCCCAAGAGAGTTGGTGCTTTCCTAGCATGCTTTGGAGATAATGTACAAGCTGCGGCGATGGCAGAATACGCCTATAATGACCTAGGATTGAGGAATATAGCTATCTGGCAGGACATAAAGGTAGATTACAGTGTAGCTGTAACTAAATACTTCAAGAACGCTTTTGAGCACTTAGGTGGTAAGATAGCTTACATAGACACATTCCAGACGGAGGATAAGGACTTCTCCGCGCTAATAGCTAGGTTGAAGAGTACTAAGGGTGTGGATGGCGTCTACATAGGAGCCATACCTGACAACGCTGGACTCATAGTGAAGCAGATAAGGCAGGCGGGAGTCAAGATACCGATTCTAGGAGAGGATGGATTCGATACCCCATTATTGGTTCAAGTAGCTGGTAAGTATGCTGAAGGCGTGCTCTTCACAACGCACACCAGCTTGGAGAGTAAAGATCCTAAGATAGTTAAGTTCGTAAACGATTATAAGGCCATGTTCGGGCATCCACCTGAGAACGCCTTCGCAGCTTTAGGCTACGATGCTATGATGGTCCTAGCTGAGGCTATAAAG
>JAVALV010000095.1:0-4250 GCA_032159055.1 Thermoproteota archaeon
GAGCCTGTGATACAGCTCAGAACTGTAAGACAGCCGGTCAAGCTGATTCAATCGCCTAAACCCTTCCTGAGAACCGGAGACAAGGCAGAGGTAACTTTCAGGTTCATAAGAAGACCGGAGTATATTAGAGTAGGAGACACCTTCGTCTTTAGGGAAGGGAAGACGAAGGGCCTCGGCAGGGTAACTAGAATTTTGGAGTAGAGAACCTTGAGAATCAAAATAGCTGGAAAGGTATACGAGAGATCCATTCCTGATGAGGAATTTCACGCTTTGAAGGAGAGAGTGAAGTCGGTATGCAGATTTGAGCCTAAAACGAAGACCTGGATCTTCGATCCTAGAAAGGCTATCTGTGGAGATCCAAGTGTGCTCAAGGAATTTGGCGTCCCCGAAGATGTAATCAAGTCTGAAATGGAGAAATACAAGGAAAGGATTAAGGAGTTGCTCTCAGAAAGGATGGAAAAAGGTCAATTCGCTTTCTTACCTTGCAAGGAAGTCAGGGCTCCGTTTAAAATAGATGGAGGACTGGCTATAATAGATCTAGCTCGAATTTCGAGAATGGTTTCTGAAGAGGGGCCCATTAAAGCATATGAAAAGATAATGAACTCTGTCAATGGGTATTATCTGGAAGAACATTTGAAGAAAATTGAGAATTTGTTCTCCTTGAAGAGGGAGATATCCTTGAAGGATAACATGAGGAATATGCTCGTGCAGCTATCCTACCCAGATGAACCCGTTTTAAACGATTTAGAGCGCATTTCGAAGGTAAAATATTACATAAAAACCTTAAAGGATGTTCAAGTTAAAGAGATAAGAATACTGAGGAAGAGAAATAACTCCATATTTGAAGCACCTTTCTTTCTCTTCCATAAAATTAGAAATATAGCTAATAAGCATGGATATGAGCTGAGAGACTATGTGAATTGGCCGGAAGAAGATGTGATCCTTTACAAGGATTTCTCCCTGTATAGCTTTCAGAAGGATGCCGTCGATAGCTGGGAGAATAACGGAAAGTTCGGTACAATAGTCATGCCGACAGGCGCGGGAAAAACTTACGTAGGCTTGGAGGCAATTTTCAGGATATCCAAAAGTACCCTTATATGTGTAGTAACAGAAGAGCTAGCCAAGCAGTGGTCTGAGCTAGTAAAAGAAAAGCTTTCCTACTCTCCTGGTATATTTACAGGTAAGAGGAAGGAGGTAAAAGCTATAACAGTAGGGATATACAATTCAATAGCCAAACACATAAATGACCTCTACGACCGCTTCTCCCTCATAATATTCGATGAAGTTCATCATGTACCGGCTTCAACTTTCAAGGAAGTAGCATTCAAATCCAAATCTAAGTACAGACTTGGTCTCTCAGCTACACCAGAGAGAACCGATGGAAATAATCATTTGATTTTCCTAACATCGGGGGATATAGTATATGAAGTTGATTATGAGAAGCTGCTTAAAATCGGGTTTCTATCACCTCTTAGACATCACGTTATCTATGTGGAGCTGTCAGAGGAAGAAAGAAAGCTAATGAATAGGGAGATTATGCTAGCGAGAAACGAAGATGAGAGAAAGCTAATTGAGAAAAAGTATGCCCTCAAGGCCAAAGCTAAGATAGATAAGGTAATGGAGCTCCTTCGCAGCTTGAAAGGAAGGAAGATAATAATATTTACTGAATACGTCGATCAAGCAGAGAGCATATATAGGAAAGCTAGAGATGAGGGCTATAAGGTCGAATTACTAATAGGAAAAACCACTGGTAGGTCTAAGATATTTGATGAATTTAGAAAGGGAGGTATTGATGTGATCGTAACGACTAGGGTTCTAGATGAGGGTATAGACGTACCCGACGCTGATGCGGCTATAATAGTGAGCGGCTCTGGATCCAGAAGGCAGATGGCTCAGAGGGTCGGTAGGATAATAAGAGGAAGTCCTGGAAAGGTGGCTGATGTTTATGAGCTGGTAACCAAGGATACTATAGAAGAAAGGCTCTCTAAGGCCAGAAGGAAAGGACTTCCCTTATATAGTAGGAGAAGAGCGCGAAGTTTTAATTCTTGACATTACCTTAAAGTTAGTATAACCTAATATGGAGAAAGAGAGCATGGACCACAATTTAGTTCCATTGAGCATAATGAGACCTGGTCAGAGAGGAAGGATAGTTACCTTAAATGTTGGAAGAGGAAAAGCGAGGAGACTTATGGAAATGGGCCTTCTCCCCGGTGAAACTGTAGATATTCTATCTAATTCAGCTGGACCAGTGATAGTTCGTGTTAGGGGAGTTACACTTGCTTTAGGAAGGAATGTAGCCTCTCGCATATGGGTAGAGGTGATATGATGGCTAAAATCCTCGTGGCTCTCGCTGGGACTCCAAATGTTGGGAAGAGCACCCTCTTTAACAGAATAACTGGAGGAGATGTTCACGTTGCTAATTGGCCTGGAGTTACACTGCAGAGAACAGAGGGTAAAACGGTGCATCATGGTATCGAGATAAAGATAGTTGACCTACCTGGAACCTATAGCCTGTCTGCCCAAGACATTGGGGAGAGGGTTGCGAGGGACTTCATAGTCAGGGAAAGACCTGATGTTTTAGTTGTTGTAGTAGATGCCACATCCTTGAAGAAATCGCTATACTTCGCTATTATGGCCTTGGAGCTTTATACCAGGGTAGTAATAGCCCTAAACATGATAGATGCCGCTGATAAGAGGGGCATTCACATAGACGTCAATGGAATGGAGACGAGACTTGGTGTCCCAGTAGTTCCCGTCTCGGCTTTGAAGGGCATAGGTATGGGGGTTCTTCTCGATAGAATACTAGATGTCGCTCAAGGGAGAGTTGCGAAGAAAGAGCCCCTTAAAGTTGATTATAATGGTCTCGAGCCCTACATATACCAGATTGAGAAGATCTTAAGGAAAGATAATGCGTTAAGCCACTATCCAAGCAGATGGGTAGCTATTAGGCTACTTGAGGGCGATGAAGTGATACTGAAGGAATTGGAGGAAGAAAAGCCAGAACTTATACCTAAAATTAAGGCGATAAAGGAGGAGGCGCGTTTAGATCTAGGGGAAGATCTAGGTAGACTGGCAATAAGCTCTAGATATCGCATGATAGATGATTTAGTCAGGTCCTCGATAATCGAGGTGAAGCTAGCTGCTCCTTCCTTCTCTGAAAGGCTTGATAGGTTAATGCTTCATCCAGTGTTAGGCCCCCTAACATCCGCATTTCTGATCCTCTTCACGTTCTTCCTTATATTTGCTGTAAATACAGGATTTCCCCTCAATCTACTACTGGAATATGCTGGGTATGAGAAATTAGCTAGTCTCGCAGAGGAATTTAGCCTTTCCGGTATTCTAGGATCAATCTTTGATCTAATCTCGTCATGGATCAGAGCGTCAATGGCCTCAGCGGGGTATAGCGGCTGGATAGTAGGCCTGATTGCAGATGGTATAGTCGGTAGTTTGGGGACGTTGATCTCATTCGTTCCCCTTTTACTGCTGGCTTACATATTCCTAGGTGCCATGCAGGATAGCGGCCTATTTCCTAGGGCTGCAGTATCCTTTGATAATCTGTTTAGGAAGTTTGGTTTGAGTGGAAAGGCCTTCTTTCCAGCAGCCCTAGGCATGGGATGCAGCGTAGCTGCTGTGATGTCAACAAGAGCTATGGATGATGATAGAGAGAGGATTGTGACAGCTATGAATTCTCCACTCATTCCATGTCAGGCTAGATTATTGGTTCTCCTCGCTATCGCATCAGCGGTCTTTTCAGATCCGCTCTCTCAATCCGCCCTTACGGTCTTCATATACGTGTTAAGCTTCATCCTATACTTATTTACATCAAAGCTCCTTAACAAACTCGTCTTCAAGGTGGAGTATGCACCAGACCTCCTCATGGAGCTTCCTCCCTATCACAGGCCAAGTCTCAGGGTGGTCTGGTGGTATGCTAGGAGCAACACGGAACATTTCCTGAGAAAAGCAGGTCTTCTCATACTTGGATTGGGAATAGCGACATGGTTTTTACTTAATTTTGGGCCATCAGGTTACCTGTCCGGTAACATATCAAATAGCTTTGCAGCCTCCATAGGCAACGCACTAGTTCCTCTTACATCTCTCATAGGACTGCCCGATTGGAGATATGCTCTAGCCTTTGAAGTCGGGTTTGTAGCTAAAGAAGGCCTTTTAATAACATTCTCAAGTGTTACAGGAATATCAGACCCTGTAAGGGCCTTACAAGCCATAGGACTAACTCCTCTAAAGGGGGTATC
>JAVALV010000096.1:0-3988 GCA_032159055.1 Thermoproteota archaeon
AGGGGCGCAAAAACCTTCAAGAGTAGCTACACTTCAATCACATCTAGCTTTCCCTCTCTTTAAACGTTATTAGGCTGTATCTTCCTATATTAACCTTAATAAACGATCTAACTATCATCCTTTTATATATTATAGATAACAATAGTTAATTATACAGATAAAATGGGCTTTGTAAGAATATAATAATTATTTATTCTTCTACTGAGCTGGCTTCCTCAGAATATAGATAAAAATTTTCAACATTATGCTTAATAATTTTTCCCAATATAGGGTAGAAAAGCTTAAATTTTAGAGAAGAGAGAAAGATTAGCAAACTCCCGGGTGTTTTTCATGAAGACCGTATTTGTAAGGCCTGAGAGATGCATTGGCTGCAAGCAGTGTGAGATCGCATGTGCAGTCGAACACTCCAAGACGAAGAACCTCTTCACAGCTATATACGAGGATCCCCCTCCAACGCCTAGGATCCACGTGACTCCTACGATAGGGATAAGAACCTTCCCGAATAAATGCAGGCACTGTGATCCGGCTCCTTGCATGCAGGTCTGCCCAACAGGCGCCATAACTAGAGTAAGCGAATACGATACCGTCGTGATAAATGAGGAGAAATGCATAGCTTGTGGTATGTGCGCGATAGTATGTCCCTTCGACGTTATAACTTACAAGAGAAGCTGGAAGATAGCCATAGATAGGGAAGTAGCTACCAAATGCGATAACTGCATAGACAGGGTGAGAGAAGGGCTGCTACCTGCTTGCGTCGAGGCCTGTAAGACAGGTGCACTGGTTTACGGAGATATAAACGAAATTCTCAAGGAGGAAAGGAAGGAAACTGCTAAGAGGATAGTACTAGCCACTGAGATAGGGGAAGAGATGATAGAGGAAGCTGTCCCCGATAATATACGCTTGTGGCGGGAGTTGGGTCGTTCTATGAAGGAGGTTGGTGGGAGGTGATTTTATGAGGAAGGAGGATATTTTGAAGAGATCGTATGACCCTGCCGCCCAAGAGATGTTGGAGGTTGCTGCCCAAGAACACCTCGAGACAGCGTGGGACAGGTTAGAGGCACAGCAGCCCCAATGCGGCTACGGCCTCCTGGGGATATGCTGCAGGAACTGCGGTATGGGACCATGTAGGATCGATCCCTTCGGGAACGGTCCGAAGAGGGGCGTATGTGGAGCTGATGCAGATACCATCGTAGCTAGGAATCTAGCTAGGATGATAGCAGGAGGTGCAGCAGCTCATTCAGATCATGGTAGGGATATAGTCGAGGTGTTGTACAAGACTGCCTTGGGAGAGGCACAGGGATACGAACTGACAGATGTTGAGAAGCTTAAGAGGCTGGCCAATGAATATGGGATCCAGGTAGACGGTAGGAGCCCCCAGGAAATAGCGAAGGACTTGGCAATAGAGATGATGAGGGAATTCGGAATGATCAAAGATAGGATACAATTCGTGGAAAGGGCTCCCGATAAGAGGAAGAAGGTCTGGGAGAAGCTGGGTGTGACTCCCAGAGGGATTGACAGGGAGATAGTCGAGATAATGCACAGGACCCACATAGGGGTCGATGCAGATTACGTTAGCATACTGCTGCAGGGGGTAAGGGCAGCTATAGCTGACGGCTGGGGAGGATCGATGATAGCAACGGAGCTCAGTGATGTCCTGTTCGGAACACCAGAACCCTTGGAGGGAATGGTCAATCTCGGCGTCCTAAGGGAGGATATGGTCAACGTCGTGGTGCATGGCCACAATCCAGTTCTCTCCTTCATGATAGCCAAGGCTGCTAAGGACCCTGAACTAGTTAAACTGGCTCAGGAGAAAGGGGCCAAGGGGATAAACGTTGTTGGAATGTGCTGCACTGGGAACGAACTCCTGATGAGGCAGGGGATCCCAATTGCTGGTAACTTCCTCCTACAGGAGCTAGCTATAGCTACCGGTGCAGTTGAAGTGATGATAGTCGATTATCAGTGTATAATGCCCGCCGTTACTCACATAGCCAAGTGCTATCATACGAAGGTGGTCACCACATCGGACAAGGCCAAGATCCCAGGAGCCATTCACGTGCAGTTTGAGCCAGAGCATGGCTATGACACGGCAAAGGAGATATTGAAGATGGCTATAGAGGCGTATGAGAATAGGAACCCAGATAGGGTGAGGATACCCAAGAGATCCATGAAGCTCCTCGCTGGATTCTCCGTTGAAGCCATATTAAAGGCGTTTGGCGGCTCGGTCAAACCTCTAGTCGATGCAATTAAGGAAGGCAAGATAAGGGGAGTCGCTGGCATAGTCGGATGCAACAACCCGAAGATAAAGCAGGACTACAACCACGTCACCCTGACGAAGAGGCTCATAGAGCACAACATCTTGGTGGTGGAGACTGGGTGCGCCGCCATAGCTAACGGTAAGGCGGGATTAATGACTCCAGAAGCAGCTGATCTAGCAGGGGAAGGGCTAAGGGAATTCTGCAAGAAATATGGGATACCTCCCGTGCTTCACATGGGATCTTGCGTTGATAACAGCAGGATTTTGGTGCTGGCCGCGGAGGTGGCCAAGTACCTCGGGGTAGATATAAGCGACCTGCCGATAGCAGGTGCCGCCCCCGAGTGGATGTCCGAGAAGGCGGTTAGCATAGGGACGTATGTTGTGGCAAGCGGGATATTCACTGTGCTAGGTCCAGTCCCTCCGGTGCTAGGTAGCGTGAACGTAACGAATCTTCTTACAAGGGATCTAGACGATGTTATAGGAGCAACCTTTGCTGTAGATCCGGATCCTGAGAAGGAGGCTAAACTGATAATAGATCATATAGAGAAGAAGAGAAAGGCCCTAGGGCTTCCCTAAATAATTCCATTTTCCCTCTCTTTTTTAGCTTAGATAGGGTGTTAGGTATGAGATTCGTTATAATAGGAACTGGAGGAGCTGGCGTGAGTGCTGTGGAATCCATAAGGAGGTACGATGATTCATCCGAGATAATCATGATATCGAGGGAGGATACTCCCCCTTACTCTGCCTGCGTTCTCGTAGATTACTTGGAGAATGAAAAGGAGAGGGATAGGGTCTTCTGGAAGGGTAAGGATTTCTATGAGAGAATGGACGTCACTCCCATATTGGGCAAGCCCGTTAGCCGAATAGATACTGAGAAGAAGACGGTAAAGGTTGGCAGTGAGACTATAGGATATGATAAGCTCTTAATAGCTGCTGGGGGTAAGGTGGCGCTTCCTCCAATAGGTGGATTGGATAAGGAGGGAGTGTTCACGTTTAAGACCTTGGAAGATGCAGATAGGATGCACGAATGGCTGAAGCACCATGATGTGGAGAAAGCTGTCGTGATAGGAGGGGGATTCATAGGCTTGGATGCTGCTATAGGACTTAAAGCCCATGGGGTTAAGGTAACCATAGTCGAACTTCTAGATAGGCTCCTTCCAGCCATGTTCGATCGGGAGATGGGAACTATAGTCAAGGAGATAGTCGAGAGGAACGGGGTCGAGGCGCTCGTTAATAGCAGGGTAACTGAGGTAGTGGGTGATGGCGTCGTGAGCCAAGTGAGGTTGGGAGATGGCAGGGTACTGGACGCTGATATGGTCGTAGTGGCTACCGGGGTCAGGCCTAACAAGGACGTAATTAGGGACAGTGGTATCAAGTTCAAGGAACGCGGTGGGATAATCGTTAACGAATTCATGGAGACTAGTGCGAGGGACGTGTACGCTGCAGGTGATATAGCTGAAGCGATAGATATAGTAACTGGTGAGGAAAGGCCTATCCTCCTATGGTCCAATGCCCTCATTCAAGGATCGATAGCCGGTTATAACATGGTTGGAAGGAGGGTCAAGTACCTCGGATCCACGATACAGACGATAATCAGGGTGTTCAACGTACCTGTGGTCTCGGATGGCCACTATGAGGGGGAGGTCCTGAAGAACTTTGAGGATGGCGTTTACAAGAAGATGTACTTGAAGGACAATAGGATCGTAGGATATATGCTGATCAACACTAGGAAGA
>JAVALV010000097.1:0-2727 GCA_032159055.1 Thermoproteota archaeon
TACTGCTCAAGCTTGTTGGGTTCCTGTAGTACGATAATGAATGATGCGGTGTGAGGAGAAATGGAAGAGAATCGGAATAAATAGGTATTCAGCTAAGAGACTTCAACACCTCCATGCATCTTTTAAGGACCATTTCAGCTAGGGAAAACGATTCTTCTGCCGCTTCCTTGGTATAGAACCTCTCAGGTGGGAGGAGGTCCTGCCCCTTACGTACGGGATACCTAGAAATGGTTATGTGTGGCTCTAGGGATTTCAGTGATTCTATTATCTCCTCAAGTACTGATTTAAGATCGTCTGGGAGGGATGGAACTAACCTGTGGAGTACCAATGAGTTCTTGTGCTTCTTGCTGGGCCTAGCTCCCAACTTTATTATCAGCGCTGAGCTGGCGTTCTCGGCGCTCAAGGCACTCAGGAATGAACTTAGGGCATATCTGCCCTCCCTCAGAGCTAGCTTTGCGTCTTCTAGCTGGCCTCTCGCTGTCCCTATGTAAGCATCGATTTCCTTCGAATCCAAGCTCCTGCCTCCTCATCATAGGACCATTCCGATAGGAAGACCTTCCCCACTGAAAGCAGGCACCTTATATTACCCCTGTCAAGTAGCACCTCGTATCCACTCAGGATTTCAAGCATGAAGGACGTCTCCTCCGCCATATTCATCATTAGATCTTTGAGGGTTATGAATACGGCATCGACCGGCACGTCGTATTTGAACATGAGATCGTACACCCTATCATAGGGCCTCTCGATCTCACCGCGAGTTACGATGAGGAGATCTATATCACTCCCTTCTGAAGCTGTTCCCCTAGCTAAGCTACCGAAGAGGATAACTGCCAGTACTCTATCATCTTCACCTATCCCCTCAGCTATCAGCCTAGCTTTAGTGATTAATGAGGATTCCTCCCTCAAGTAAGCTGAGAATAGGGGATCCTCTATCGGGGAGAGATTCCTGAGGAAGTACTTCCTGTCAATGCGGCCGACTATACCAGCTGATGCCATCTCCCTTAGCTTGAGAGATAACCAGCGATCGCTCAGTCCTGTAGCTGATCTGAGCTCACTGTAGCTTTTAGGACCATCCATGAGGGATCTCACTATCTTCCCCTCGGGAGTAAGCTCCACGAACCTCATGCTATATTATATAAAGTAGCTTTACTATATATGTGTTGCCGGACGAGGAACCGCAAAGGTACTTTACTTTACCTGTACTCATCTTACCCTATCAGCGCTGCTCAGTCAGAAACTTGGCAGGTCATGGGGCCGAGATTAAGCATGTATGCTCTAAGCTCCTTTTACGGAGAGCGCACTGAAAAGTGAAAATGGGTGTCCTCTTGGATTGGGGAAAGGCTGTGACTGTGATGCTCTTTAAACAGGAAATTTTACCACGCGAAGCCACGTAGAGGGTGATATCTATAGGCTAATCAAAGCGCTAATATCCAAACCAAAATCCCGAACCATCTGCCTGCCCTACTCCCTCCCACCTTAGGTGTAAAGTTTAAGCTTGTGATATCCGTATTTCCTGTAGACCGCTCCGAACCCAAAGATCAGAACCAAGAGACTGAGAGAGGTAAGTATGGGAGCCAGCCTGATTCCCCAGGGCGTGTAATTCAGGACCAGTCCGACAAGAGGTGTGAGAGCTAGACTCAGGCCGAGGGATAGGGCTAGCCTCTCAAGCTGGGTCAGCTCGTCTCCTTTCGGGTACAGGAGCTCTATCAATGATGCACCGGGTAAGTAAAGTACGAAGATGGATCCTAGAACGTATCTAAGATAGAGGAGTGGGGGTTCTTGGCCAAAGGCCACGGTGAGCAGAGTTGCCACTACAATCAATGTGAGGACCCAGAACCAAGTTGCCCTCGTGCTGAAGAGATATCTCCAGAGGTTCCTTGGGATATCTGGATCCTCCATCTCTATCTTCCCTTCCTCCCTCAGCCTGTAAACGACCCTGGCTATCTCGTAGTCTGGAGCATTCAGCGACTCTATCAACTCTCCGAGGGTCAATCCTGACTTTACTCTCCTTAGTATGGCCCTCTCCAGCTCTTTTTCACTTGGTCTACCTGCTCTCTTGGGATCCTTTGGCATCTCCCCTAATACCTCGCCAAAATGAAAAACTTATACGTTCAGGACAGCGCAGGAATAGATGGAATGCCTGGCTCATTTGACCTGCCTCTCCAGGCTGGTGGCATTGACTAGGGAGTCGGCGATGTGACGTTTATCCATAGCTGGACCCATCTGCCGTGATACTGGGGGGTCATTGTCGTCTCATTGAGAACCCACATCTCGAAGATTAGCCTGTAGTTTGTTCCGGGGGATGGTACCGTGATGTTCACAGGTATCGTCTCGTTATAATCATTGGGAAGTAATACCTCATATCTAGCTATTGTAGGAGCATCTGCAGGTACCGTTTCGTTGATGAAAGTGCTTTTATTTCCCAGCTTTCCATATATTATGTAGTAGATGGATCTCCCCTCGTGGTTGCCTATGTAAAGGTAGAGATTGATGCTCTCGTTAACCAATACCTCCTTGGGATAGTCTCCTATTTTCTTATTGGGACCCAAGAGGCCGAGTTCTGAGAATGGCTCGACCACCCTCCCAGCCGCCAAGTATTGGGAGATCGCGAACACGGCAGCGACAACCACTATAGCCAGGATGACGGCCTGGACTTCCTCGTCCAGCAAGATGGATCGGGAGGGAGGACACTGTAACCATAAAAATTTACCTTGGATGCAGGTGCAG
>JAVALV010000098.1:0-5896 GCA_032159055.1 Thermoproteota archaeon
TCAGTAATGTGGTGATAACTATGAATGTGACTGATGAATATTGGTATGAGCATAGCCATTGAAGGATACTTGGGAACGTAATGAAAATGAGAAACATCCCGAAAGCACCTTCTGGTGGCGTTAACGGCAATGATCTTATAATATCCCAGCTTCTATATTGCAGGAAGGAATGGATAACAAAAATGGATCCAATACAATAGAGAGCTATTGAGTAATAGGGTATTGGTGCTTTTTTGGAGCCTATGATGATTCCTCCGGTACTAAGGACGATAAGCCACAGCACAGCTATAGGTATAGCTAATATCCCAGCTACACTTCTAAAGGAAACAAGTAACAGTATTAAAGTTAGAAATTCGCCAAATAAAAGCATAATCTTTTTATCATTAAATATCTTAATTATCCTTGTGCCAATATAAAAAAACAGTAGTCCTCCGAAAGAGATAGCTATCCAGTTAAGATCTAATCCAAACTCTAGAGAACCTGAGATTGTTATGACAAGTAATATAGCCATTATGCCGGTGGTCGGATTTACCACGAAGTTACGTTCTAACCTCATTTTTAGGCCTCAATGATAGAATTATCAGAAGAAGAGCTATTGCAATGTACGCATAGACGTTGATGTCTAATATACCAGTCTCTATCCCCACTAAGGAATATGAATAGAGGGTTGCGTATGGGCCAAGCAAGTGCTTACCTTCCAGGGAAAACTTATAGGAAAAAGATAGAAGATATGCCAATAGAAATGGCAGTGCAATAGCTCCCATCCATCCCCAATCTAGTAATGGGCCCCCTATTAATGTTGCAGTTGTAGAAACAGTTCTTCTACCACCGGTATATATGCTAATGAGCGTTCTTGGTCCATATCTTGATCCCTTAATAAGACCTAGTGATGAAAACGCAGCCAAATGCACTCGGCCACCAGTTACTGGTATAAGATCGTACAGCCTAACTATCGTATCTAAAGCAGCGATTGTTATGGTGGGTCTGTATAAAACAGAGAATATTGGGTTTTGAACCAGACCAGTGGTGATGGATCTTATAGCACCGACTCCAATGAAGAAAACTGCTGCTACCACCAAACCAAGCGTTATGTGTAATCCACTTATCATCCTCCTGAAGTAGAGCACCACTAATGTGGCTAATATGTAAGCTATCATCTCAGTTCTGAATGCCAAAAAGAAAGATGGGATAAATCCCACGAGCGCCAATGCATATGCCTCACAGTTATCCAGATTCATAGATGATAGGAGAAAAGCTGTTCCGGGGACAGTAGTCCAAGCTATATAATTGAGGATTGGTGAAAGTCCCCTTCTTAGCTGATCGTTGAGCAGGGGAATACCTCCCACTTTAGCTAATTGAATGATGAAAGCAATATATCCAATGAGGAACATTAGAGAACCTAGAAATAGGGTAACGCCTCTTGAATCAATGACTTCAAGATCTCCCTCCTTAGAGGCAAAATATATAGAAATTACCATTACAGCAACTACTGAATAGATTAGTAGTAGGGTAGTCGCGGATACTTTGGCTAAGGATGACCAGAAGAACAGTAGGAGGCCTATAGGAAGTGCCCAAGGAGAGAGTATTATTTCGAATATCCTGTTAACGGTGCTTATTTTTACTTCCCCTCCCCTTTTGACTGATAAAAGCTTGATAAAAGGAAGGCAGATCTTTTTTAGGGTTTTAATAGTCAGGGAGCTATCCTTAGCACTGGCTAGCGTTTCTCCCAAGGTAGATACAAGCTCATAGCTTTTGCTCCCCTTAATTACTTCCAATAGTTTATTCTCACTTATCTTTAGAATTCTAGCCGGTAAAGATCGATTATATGACTTTATGAGAAGTGAAATCATTACAGGAAATCACCCTCATGGTTTAGGAATGTACGTGAGCCTTGTAACATCAATTATTCCTGACAAAGGCCTAGCATTCTCCAATAGATTGGAGTAAACCGAAATACCAGTTAAAGGCTTTTCGGTCCCTATATAAATATATGCTGAGTCCAGTACTGCTCTCTCGTATGTTATATTCAAATTCCTCAGAATAGAGTCTATTTTTCTGAGATCATCTGTTGTAAGAGCCATTTTCTGCGTATAATCGAATCTTATGGTTATGAAGGAGTCCCCTAGGTATATGTATGGATATCCCCAAGGGATTTCGTTGTAAATACTCCATTTAAGTCTGTTATAGAGATAAGCATTAGGTTTTAACTTTGGAATATCTAATATGAGAGAGGATCTAACTTTTATTACCTTTACACCGTAATTTCCGGCAATTTTTCTCCCTATGCCATCGAGTTCATTAGCTATCTTCGTTAAATTCTTACCCTCTATGGGATAAGTATAGGCCCTTATAACAGATGGAGACTCTGTTTTGAATGTTATTTTAGTCGCTGCTATGTCCTCAACATAAGCATTTGGACCCCCTATAGTTATCCTTTTTCCTTTGTACCATCCGAATAGCCTAGTCTCATAGGACCAAGTGATTAATACGTCATCATGGAACTCGGTCCTATTCGAAGTCCAGACCCCATCGACGTGCGCACTTACCACGTACCCCATACCGGAAAGTCTAGAGAATTCTAAGGCAGCGTTATTGATGTTAAGTCCTGAATACGCATTTACCTCTTGAGGGGGAGGGAGCAAGTTCTCATAGGCATAGTAACCAGCGAAAATGAGGATTATAATTATTAAAAAAAGATCAAAAGAGTTTACTCCAAGGATCTTTCCAGTCTTTCTGTCTACCAGTTTCATCTAGAGCCCTTAGTCGAATTCGGATTTAAACTCTCCGCCTTCTTCCTCTTCTCCTCCTTTACCCTTACCTTTCTCCTCATAGGGTTTAGCCGCAATTATATCATCTGTCTTTATTACAAGTACTGCTGTCTCCGTTGCAGCAGATATTGCGTTTTTCACCCCTCTGTAGGTATCAACGACGCCCAGTTCCTTCATATCACCTACCTTGCTGTTCAAAGCATCAACTCCTATCGAGACATTCCCAGCTTTATGAGCATTTCTTATCTCAACAAGAGCGTCGACTGAATCCATTCCCGAGTTCTCAGCCAATATTCTAGGTATACTCTCAAGGGCATCAGCGAATGCTTCCATAGCCAGTTGTTCCTTGCCCTTTACCGTGTGAGCATAGTCCTTTAACCTTAAAGCTAGTTCTGCCTGTATGGAGCCGCCTCCATAGAATACCTTACCGTCCTCTACCACATTCCTTACTACGTATAATGCATCCTTGAGACCCCTCTCGGCTTCGTCTAATATCGTATCTGCACCAGCCCTTATCAGTATCGTTACCGCCTTAGGATTCTTGCATTCCTCTATGAAGATCATTCTATCATCTCCTACCTTTCTCTCTTCAACGATCCCAGCATAGCCTAGTTCCGCTTCAGTTAGATCATCGAGGTTATTTACTACCTTACCTCCTGTTGCCCTCTCTATCCTCTGTATGTCCTTCTCGCTTACTCTCCTGACTGCCAGTATACCATGCTTAGCTAGGAAGTGCTGGGCGACTTCATCTATTCCCTTCTGGCAGAACACTACATTGGCGCCAGTAGCAGCTATCTTCTCTACCTTATCCTTTAATATCCTAGTTTCTTGGTCTATAAACTCCCTTAATTCCTGAGGCGAGGATATCTGGACCTCTATGTCTATCTCAGGCTTCTTTATTTCCAGAGAGAGGTTTAGTATCGCTATCTTCGCATCTTTCACGATTTTCGGCATATCTCTATGAACGACCTCCTTATCTAGCACTACTCCCCTTACGAATTGTACATCCGATAGGCTACCGCCCTTCTTCTTAACTATCTTCACATTGTCTATATCAACTACCCTCTTGTCACCCTTCTTCTCCTCTACTGCCTTCACAGCCTTTACTGCGATCTCTGCAAGCTTTCTCTTCTCGGCGCTAATGAGTTTACTGCTCATAGCAGTTTCAGCAACTTTTTTCAGCCATTCTTCATCATCAGGATTAACTTCTATTGCTAATTTCTCAATTTCCTCCTCGATGAACTTCAAGGCCTTCTCATAACCATCTATTATTATGGTCGGATGTATATCTTTCTGAAGGAGGTTCTCAGCCTCAGCTAATAGCTCACCTGCCAATACTACGCTTGTAGTCGTACCATCTCCCACCTCTTTGTCCTGAGCCTTAGCTAAGTTCACCATAAGCTTAGCAGCTGGATGAGCTACTTCCATCTCTTGGAGAATAGTAGCCCCATCATTGCTAACCGTAATGTCACCTAAAGTATCCACTATCATCTTATCCATACCTTTAGGTCCTAAGGTTGTCTTGACCGCGTCGGATATTGCACGAGCAGCCATAATATTTATTCTTCTAGCCTCTTCACCACGAGTTCTTGTAGTTCCCTCCTTTAATATTAGGACAGGTTTTCCTCCTACGGTAGCTAGAGCCATTACAATCACCTCCGTTGTCCAAAGCCTCTACACTTAATACTAAATGCAGGCATGTATCATGGGCAACAATGAGTTATAAAAATTATCACTTCCAATCCTATCTGAGGAAGCCAGAGAGGATGCGTTATGGTCAGGATAGGTATTATAGGAGGCAGTGGTTTGTACCGTCTCGTAGAAAACTCCAAACCTAAGAAAATAGACACCCCTTTTGGTCCCGCAGGTGTTTACTTAGGGATGTTCGGAGGCGAGGAGATAGCCTTCATTCCTAGGCATGGAGAAAAGCACGAAATCCCACCCTCTAAAGTGAATTATAAGGCTAATATATATGCGCTAAATATGCTAGGAGTGGAAAGGATAATAGCAAGTAATGCGGTTGGGGCAATAAATCCCGAGCTTATGCCAGGTACTATAGTCTTACCTCATGATTTCATAGATTTAACCAAATGTAGAGATGGTACTTTCTATAATGGAAAAACTGAAATCGTTGTTAGGGGAAGAAAGATTAAGGGGGTAGTACATGTCTCTATGACCCCATATACTTATTGTCCTGAAATACGATCTGCTCTTGTACGTGCAGCCAATCAGTTAGGCATTAATCTTGTAGATAAAGGTGTATATGTATGTACAGAAGGAAATAGATTTGAGACGCCTGCCGAGATAAGGGCCATGGCTATTATGGGAGGAGATATTGTAGGCATGACAGGCTGTCCTGAAGCAGCTCTTGCCAGAGAACTGGCAATTTGCTATGCTAGCATATCTATCGTCACAAATTACGCGGCAGGAGTTGGTGGAGAAAGAAAGCTGACTCATAAAGAAGTCCTAGATATATTTTCTAGAAAGATAGAAGAATTATCAAAGCTTCTCGCTGGTTCTATACCTCTAATACCGAGAAAGAGATCTTGTGCATGTAAAGATGCGCTTGCAGAGTTCACAGATCATTAGTTAATAAAATTAACATAAAAGCGATATCACTTCACCTTACTGATGTAAAATTTTAATTTAATCTGGGCAGGAGGCTAGATGGAGCATTCTCATGGTGGTATCCTTGAGAGCTAGAAAGATTCTTACACTCGATGATGTATCGCTAGATGGGAAAAAAGTCTTCTTAAGAGCTGATATGAACGTTCCTATAGGAGATAATGGAGAAATAATGAGTATAGAGAAAATAAAGCAGGCAGCAAAGACCTTAAAGGAACTTGTGGAGAGAGGATCCTCTGTTGTAGTAGGGACACACCAAGGCAGACCTGGAAGCAGTGATTTCATAAGTACAGAGCCTCATGCGAAGGAATTGGCTAAAGAGATAGGTAGCGAAGTGAAATATGTCGATGGAGTTATATCTAGAGAAGTAAGAGAGCAGATAAAGGCATTAGGTCAGGGAGAGGTCCTATTACTTGAAAACCTGAGATTCATGGCTGAGGAAAATATCGAAGGTGATCCGAGGGATTTGGTAAAGACCCATTTCGTTCAGAGGCTAGCACCCC
>JAVALV010000099.1:0-2529 GCA_032159055.1 Thermoproteota archaeon
TTCTAAATTTAGAGTATAGTAATAGTATTTCCGATTTGACTTATATATCACCTACTAGAACTTTTCTAATATACATAAAAGATACTAAGGTAGCTTTATATCTTAGCTAAACGGATTAGATTAGTTATCATAACATTTTTAAAGATCTTACTAGCTCTTTACCCGAGAAGGGGATGGAGGTGCAGCAAATATGGTGAGAGCCTTTGAGTTTCATGTGATAGGAGAGCTTCTTGATGTTGATCCTAGAATGCTTAATGATGTTGAATTCGTTCAAAGCGCGCTTGTAGAATCTGTTATTAAATCTGGCCTTACTCTCTTCGATGTTTTAAGTCAGAAGAGAATGGAGGGAGGAGTTTTGAGTATAGCAATAATAGGTGAATCGCATGCGGCTGTTCATACGTGGCCCAATAGGAGGATGATAACAGTTTCCATCTCCTCATGCAAGGATGAGGAAAGTACATGGCAGGTCTTTTTAGAACTGAAGAGGATCTTCAAAGCGAGGAAGCATAAGGTTATAGAAATGAGAAGCGGAATTCCTCTCATGGAGAGGATAGATAAGTTTAAGCTACCGATAGAGGCTTTAGTTTGACTATCTCCTCTTTATCTCAAACCTTATTCTACCGAATCCAGCATTTCTCATATATCCTACACCAACTAATTCAGCAAACCTTAGATAGGTGTTAAGCCATATGGACATCTCTTCATGAGAACCTGAGTGCCATTCTGGATGATCTATTATCTTATAGTTTACCCATCCCATAAAGCCGACTAGAGTTCTTCCCTCGCTTATCTCAATGGGTTTTGTAGTACAGATCTCATATCCAGTTTCAATCACACTTAAATCCGTCCACATAGACATTATCCTAGTTTCGGGTCCTTTCTTTGGAGAAAGAGCGTTCCAGACAGAAGAAGCAGATGATGCTATTATCTTTGAATTGGGATATAGATAGCAGTATGGGGTAGAAGCTCTCCTGAAGCATGTTGGGGTAAGGAATCTTATCCTGAAATTTTTGCATGGCTGATCCTGTACGAAGTCCTCTATACTTATTTCTTGATATGAATGCCCAGTTATTTTAAATGGGACATCCTTTATCCTGATTGTGGGCTTTTTATATATCCACTTTTTCACTGCATCGGTGATTGTTCGGTCATCGAATACTATTACAGATCCCCTATATTCAGAGCCCGAATATACCAGTTCATCTTGAAAGCCACAAGGAAGCTGCCTTTTATCCCTGAGCAAAGCTTCTATGAATATTTTGTTTGAGGACATTTCTAAGGCCTTGGCTAGAAGCGGATTTTGAGAAGAGATTGATCTAAAGATTGCTCTCCTCAAGGGAGGACCTGTGAAAGGAACAATTCCGTCCCCCTGACTTACTGTTTCGATTTCTAATATGGAGATCATCCTTTAATCCCCTTTCATGCGGGGGGATCTTCTATAAAACTACTCCTCTGTTCATATTCATGGTAGATATTTTTTAGAGATGGGATGGGCTACTACTCGATGAGGAAATTAGGCAGTAAAGTGGTCTTAATTGTAGGGCTCCCTGGAAGCGGAAAAGATTTGGTGACGGAGGCGCTCGAAGAAGAGCTTGGGTATGAGGCCTTCAGGATGAGCGATGAGCTATTAGAAGAGCTGGAGAAGAGAAGGTTGCCCATTACACGGGAGAATATGAGGAAAGTTGGTATGGAACTCAGAAAGGAAAGGGGAATGGCTGCCATCGCGAAACTAGTTATTTCGAAGATGAGGAAGTCAAGTAGTGAGTACTTCGTGGTAAATGGAATAAGAAATCTGGAAGAGATAGAGGAATTCAAAAGAGAATTCGGGGATGAAGTGATAACGATAGCCATAATTGCTCCAAAGAAACTTAGATTCCTGAGGCAGCTTAAAAGGAAGAGATCTGGTTTCGACGAATCTGAGTACTTCAGATTTTTAGAGGAGGATGAGAAGGAGATAAGGACTTTCCATATAGGGGATGCTATAGCCTCAGCCGACTATTTCGTTCTGAATGATGGAGGAATAGAAGAACTAAAGTGGAAGATAATATCGATAGTATTAGGATCCTACTAGCAATTAGGTACTTAGCTAGCTTATAGACCTCCATTTAAGGCCCAGCTCATCTGCGAACCTATATGCTTCAGATATCTCATCCCTTGAAATGCCCCTATTTATCTCGGGGTAATTGCTCGCCATGTACTCTGGTCTATATTGATTCATTATATTGACTAAGACGTCAGGGATTTTAAGGGATATCCACTTAAGTATGGGTTTGGTACAACAATTTACGTGACCAGGGAGAACTAAATGCCTTACTATAATCTCACCTGGAGGAAAGGAATGAGCCACCAGCAGGTTTCTAGTTATAACATCCCTATATCTGGGAATACCGCTGTATCTTCTAGCACAATCATGGCTCCAATATTTAAAATCAGGCAACCAGAGATCTACAATGCCGAGCAATAACTTCGTGGCTTCCTTACTCATATACATATTGGAATTCCAGACTATTGGAAAATCCTCCTCAACTA
>JAVALV010000100.1:0-4910 GCA_032159055.1 Thermoproteota archaeon
ATAGTATCTGATTATTCTAACAAGTACCACCTAGGTTTTCTGGGTCATAGCTACGTTGGGAGATGGGTCAATATAGGAGCGGGATCTATTACCTCGAATTTAAAGAATACCTATGGGGAGGTAAAGGTTAGCGGTAGGCCAACAGGGCTTAATAAAGTAGGAGCCTTCATAGGAGATCATTCTAAGCTTTCAATCGGTACGCTAACTTACGCAGGCATTAGAGTAGGAACAGCATCTCATCTTCATGGCTTAGTATACGAAGACGTCCCTCCATTTACCATATATGCAAAGAGCATTGGCTGGGGGCTTTATGAACTCGACTTAGACTCGGTCATAAGGACTTACAGGAGAATGGCTCCTAGAAGGGGAGTTAAGCCAGATCCAATCGAGGAAAAACTATTAAGAAAACTCTTCAGAGATACCGAGTCTCAGAGGTTAGAAAAGAACGTTATTAGAGGGAGATTAAAGGTTAAGTAGAGCCGGGTGGGGGATTCGAACCCCCGTCCACGGGTCTGCAGCCCGCTGCCTAAACCGCTCGGCCAACCCGGCTCAATTTTCATAAGGGCGTTTCCTCATAATAAGTTTTATTCTGAAGTCAAGGTTATAAATGGGATAACCCTTCATTGAATAGGGCCCGTAGCTCAGCAAGGATAGAGCGGCGGCCTCCTAAGCCGCAGGTCGGGGGTTCGAGTCCCCCCGGGCCCGCCATATGCGGCCGTAGTCTAGCCTGGATAGGATGCTGGCCCCCCAAGCCGGAGACCCGGGTTCAAATCCCGGCGGCCGCATTAATTGCTTCTCAACCCTATTTTGTAGATCTGGTTACTGAGAGCCAATCAGTGCGGGGGGAGGGATTTGAACCCTCGCGGGCCTAATGCCCACCAGCTCCTAAGGCTGGCGCCTTGGACCTATCTCGGCCACCCCCGCCCTCATGATGAACCATCGAGGATATTTAATAATAATCGATCAAATTAGCTTAATATCCTATTTACTAGTCTTGGTATATCCCTATGATTCCTTATCTCATGAAACCTACCGTCTCCTAGACTGGCTAAGGTCTTACAGAAAGAAACACCTTTGGAAGATCTGCGTTTACCTACGTAAACTACATGAAGGTCCTTAATTTTAGATGCTATGTACCTAGGATCCTCGCCAACATTGTGCTCTCCATCCGTTATGAGTATAAATTTAGGTTTTTTCATAGATTTGGATTCCTCTAAGGCCAAGGATAATCCATCTGCTATATTTGTGTATCCTAAAGGAACTAAATCTACTATCTTCTCCACCACCTCAAGAGGAGCTCTATTCTCATGGACTCTTTTTATGGAAAAAGCTTCACTATTGAATCCTATAACAGAATATTCTCCTTTACTAACTTTATGTGAGATTATCGCTGCTATGGTTGCAGCGCTTAAGATCTTACGCCCCGACATGGATCCACTAGAATCTATTACCACCACTACCGAGTAATTCCTCTTTCTCCTGTCTAATCCCACTATATCTTCATAGCTAATCCTATCAAGCTTTTTACCACTATCAATTAACCTATAAACGGTTTCTTCTACGTCAAAATCCATTCCAGGTTCGTAATCAGAGTCCACTTTCCTATTTTCCGCTAAATTTCCCTTATTTCTCTTTACAGACACGTTGATTATAGTCTTGGCTACGAGTCGTCTAAACATGCTTCTAGCTCTCTTATTAAGCTTCCATCTCACTTGCCTATAGAGCCTTACTGCTTTTTCAGGGTCCCTCTCCAATGACGCGATGAACCTCGATGTAAAGGTACCCTCTGAGATAACCTTAGCTACAACTAGCTGACTATAGTAAGATATCTTCAGGAGGGCATCGATATTACCCTCTAGCAAATAATAATTGGCAGCTTCTCTCAACTTCTCATAATCATTCATTATAGGATCCTTTGAAAGGGGAATTTTCCTATCCAACCCATTAATCATCGGAGCCACATACAGCCCCTCATTTATTGAAAATCCTTACCTTCTTTTTCCCCTGATAGAATAGATCTAACGATATCCCTTATTAGCGCCTCCTTATCTATACTCGAATCTCTACTCTCTATTCTTTGAGGAAGCACCATTAGAGCAGCATTATACCATCTCTCCTCTCCCTCATCCTCATTAATCATGCTAGCTATCTTAGCTAGATCTATTGTAGATCTGACGGAACCGCCCCTTGATAGGCTAGGGTGTTCCCTCGTTCTCCTTACTATATCTACACTTATCTGGGCAGTTTTGATGTCCAGTTTTGGAATGTGACTCCTCACTATGTCTATCTCCTCGTCCCTGCTTGGATAGCTTAGCTTAACCAGTACGAATCTATCCTTTAGAGCTTCTGATAGTCTAAGAACGCCCACGTCCTCCTCTGGATTCTGTGTCGCTATGATAAGAAATCCATCTTTTGCTCTTATAGTTCCTAAATGTGGTACATGTATTAGACCCTCATCCATAACTGGAAGAAGAGCATTTTGAGCTGACTCAGGAAGCCTATTTAGTTCATTTATGAAGAGCACAGATCCGCTTGTGGCTGCTCTAGTTAGAGGACCCGGTATAAAGGCATCATCTACATATCCCATTTTCAGAACCATAGGAGGGTCCCAATATCCGATAAGTTTGCTTTCATTTAGTCTCTCATCCCCATCTACTCTTACAAAATCTCTGGATAGATATTCTGCCAAAGATTTTGCTAGGAGCGTCTTCCCTACACCGACAGGACCCTCAAGTAGTATATGTCTACCGCTCCTAACAGCTATAAGCATTTTAAGTAACTCAGCTCTCCTTCCAACTATGCCATATCGCTGTCTTATCTCATCAACTTCATCTAAGATTTCTTTAGCCAGCATACATGCCTACCACTACTTAGCCGTAATTTCTGAAATATTAAGTTAAGGTCTACCTAATACTACGTACAGTTAATTCGTATAAGTCATAAATTACTTCACTTACTTTATCCAACTGTCAATGAATCTACTAATTATGGCAAAAACATCTCCCGCATTTAATCTAGTAGTGTCTAGAACTAAATGGAATGGAGAAAGGTCCTTTCCCAATTCAAAACCATATATCTTTTTATATATTAAAAACGTCTCCTCCTCTTTAAGTCTTATCATTTTAATTGCTTCCTTAAGATTTATTCTATCCCTCCTAGCTACCCTCATCGCTCTGGTATTCAAATCCCCCTTCAGGAATATCTTGATGCATTCACTAGAACCCAGTAAGTAAGCCATGGTCCAAGAATCCAGAACATATCCACCTTCTCTGGCCATTTCCATAAGTCTTCTATCTACTTCCCTATCTAAATTGGGATTTGATAACCTCTCCTCCATAGCCCTAGAGGCTATTTTCCTCTCCCACCATCCAGGATCCCTTAAGCTCTCCTTTCCGCCTATTATCTCTTTCAATATATCTCCTCCAGAAACGACTTTTAACCCATACTTATCAGCTAATCTTCTCGCTAATGTACTCTTTCCGCTCCCAGTGAGCCCGGATAGACATATATTGAACCTCTTTCCGGCCAAAGAATCACCTCAACAGGCATCAATCAATGGCCATTGAATTTCATCTATCCTCCATTGAGGTTTTATGAACGATTCCTCTACTTTGTCCGAACCCCGAATCATATAAGAGAGTATCGCAGTCCAAGCGATCATAGCACCATTATCTCTAGAAAGTTCTGGAGGAAGTACTTTCAGCTCGACCCCTCTCTCATTGCACATTATGTTAAATTTATCTCTTAATCTAGGAGATGCTGCAACTCCTCCCACGAGCAGAAGTTCCTTTTTATCAGTTAAAGCCAAGGCTCTCTCAGCCACTTCTACGATCATAGAGAATGCTACTTCCATAAAGCTCCAAACTACATCTTCTATCCTCGTACCTGATCTTATCCTCTTGATCGATTCCGTTAGAAGACCGCTGAAAGATAGATCCATACCCTTTACGGTGTAGGGTAAATCGATCCATTCTCCCTTTACCTGATCTAACTTAGGTCCTGCGGGGAAGGGTAATCCTATCTCCCTACCAAGCTTATCTTGGGCATTACCAATGCCTATATCTAAGGTTTCTCCCAGAACCACATATTTTCTCCCATTATGCGTTATAATTTGAGTGTTACCACCAGAAACATACACTATAACGGGATCTCGGCTTAGAGAAATCTTTCTTCCTATCTCTATATGTGCCAGGGGATGATTAATCCCTACCAAAGGTTTTCTCAATCTCACAGATAAGTTTCTAGCTATGAAGGCACCTATAGCAAGTGCCTGCCCTATTCCCGGGCCTCTTGAATACCCTATAACGGATAATTCTAGGGGAGAAATTTTCGCTTTCTCTAGCGCCTTCCTGATGACATTTATCGCTACACCAGAGTGATGCTCCGCAAGATCACTGGGCTTCATTCCGCCAAGTGGTGACTTGTAGGAGTCATTAACATTAGCAAGTATCTTCCCCCTACTATCCACTATTCCAACCCCAAATGTATGGGCCGTTGATTCTATTCCTAAGGCTATGAATTCACCACATTTCTGTACTCTTCCATTATCCGCATGAATGGGACATCTCCCTCCCTTATGAGTTTAGGCCTCTCGGATGTGAGGTCTACTACCGTTGAAGGTTTACTTGGAGGTAATACTCCATAATCGAGTACTATATCTACTTCCCCTAGTTCCCTAACTACCTCTCTGGGATCCCTTTTAGGAAGTGATCCGGATTTATTGGCACTAGTTGCCGTTATAGCCCTCCCAAATAACTTAATCAGATCTAAAACTAGAGGGAGGTTAGGTATTCTAATTCCAATCGCCCGTGGATTAACTATATCCAGAACCCTGTCTGTCTTAGGGAATATCAAAGTAACCTTACCTGGGAGAAATCTCTTCATAAGATGCTTGCCTAACTCATCTATCT
>JAVALV010000101.1:0-3216 GCA_032159055.1 Thermoproteota archaeon
TTACCTTCCAATTTGAAGTTTTCGGGCATCTTCCTACGTCCCATTATGATATCTTGAAGGAGAAGCTTCTGGGCCTCAAGGAAATCTGATGGCCTTCCCGCATCAATCCAAGGTGAAATTTTAACTATTCCTATTCTTTCCCCCCTCTGGGCCGCAAGAGTTAAGGCATCAGTAAGTTCGATCTCTCCTCTAGGAGAGAATCCTATCTTCTTAAGGTGATCAAAGATTGATTGGGAGAGATAAAATGCTCCAGCTATTACTAGATTAGATGGTTCCTCTCCTCTACTAGGTTTCTCCACAATTCTCATGAGTAAGCCGTCCTTCTGTTCGATGACGCCGAATTCCCAAGGTTTATCTACGGGAGATACTGCCACTATATGGTCATATCTATCTGCCAAGGAGGTTATCAGATCCTTTGTTCCTGGAGGCAGGTATATATCGGAATAGATGAGAAGGAAGTCCTCTTTTACATAGTTTTCTAACTTTAAAACCGCATGACCAGTGCCTAAGGGATCTCCTTGATCAACTAGGGAGAAGTGATACCTCTTAGATAATTCTGAAAACAGATCTCTCCTATAGCTGACAACTGCGTATATGGGGGATGCATCCTGAACGAGGAGTAAATTGTACTCAAAGAGGGTAGAACCTGCTATTGGAAGTAGGGGTTTAGGTCTAACCTCTGTAGCAGGTAAGAGCCTTTTACCTTTACCTGCTGCCAGAAGCGCTACTTCCAACCTCTTCTTGCACCTCTGCGGTTTGTACTCCAATGGAAGTTTCTGATGGTTTAATCAATAACATCTTCCTGAGCTCTACGTACTTCACAGGAGCTACCTTAGAGGCGACCTTTTGGATTTCCGAGAGTATTGGTATGGGTTCTCCGAATGTATAGGATTTGATTAGATCCTCTACAGTATGCTCTGGTACTAGTTTCTTTAGGTACTCATTAACCCTCTCTCTTATTGCGTGTTTCTGACTGCTCTTTATTCTAACAGCTGTCACAATTAAGGTGAAGACCCTAACCTCATTACCATCTCCAGCTGTGGCATCTGTCTGGATATCTATCCTAGAACTCCTTCTCTGGACTATGGATCTCATGTAATCTCTATTTAACATTTCCTTGACGAATCTGGCATATGCTTTGTTCCCATCCACTTTAAATATCCGGAACCAGAGCTTGTATTTCTCATGCATGAAGTCCCCTGTTATATCCCTAACGGAGACTTCGACGTTCCTATCAAGAAGCTTCTCTGGATCGCTGGCTGGAGTCTCACCTATCCACTGATCAGGGAATACATCGACAGCATAAACTTGGTACCAAGTTTTCGACACACCCTTTCTTCTTGCTCTTCTCCTAGGCATTCAATATCCCTCGGCAGCATTCCAGTGAGAGGTATTATAATCTTTTTTGACGATATGTGCATGTGCCTCCAGTGATAAAAATAGAGAATGTATCATTTAAGTACGAGGGCAGTGAAAGGCCAGCTCTCCTAGGGATAAACCTACAGATTAATAGAGGTGATTTCCTCCTGATAACAGGTCTAAGCGGTTCTGGTAAGTCGACTTTACTTAGGTTGCTGAACGGGCTCATACCTCATTTCTACAGAGGGGAAATGAAGGGGAGGGTTCTAGTAGATGGGATAGATACCAAGGAAGCGAGCGTGGCTCAGCTAGCTAGGAAAGTAGGCTTGGTGTTCCAGAACCCAGATAATCAGATAGTGACTCTTAGAGCAGATAGGGAGATAGCTTTTGGATTAGAGAATTTAGGGCTATCTCGGGAGGAGATGAAGGAAAGGATAGATTGGGTATTAGAAAAACTGGGAATAGAGCATTTGAGGAAGAAATCGACTTACGAATTGAGTGGGGGAGAGAAGCAATTAGTGGCTATAGCCTCGGTACTTGCCATGAAACCATTTGTTATAGTCCTAGACGAACCTACTAGTGAGTTGGATCCTTTCAGTTCTGCTAGAATATCAAAGGTCCTCGGAAATTTAAATAGGGAGGGAATTACAATAGTAGTTGCTGAACATAGACTTGACCTGTTTTCTCATAGGGCTAATAGAATGATAGTGATATCTAATGGGCAGATAGTGAGGGAAGGAAATCCTAGGGATCTCCTTTACATGAAGGATATATCCGTTTATGGAGTCAGGCCGCCTACTGTTGTTAAATTAGCCAAAAGTTATGCAGTAAACGGTAAGCCCTTGACTGTTGGAGAACTCCTAATATCTATGAGGAGGAACATTAGATGATAAAAATAGAAGAAGTGAGCTTCAAATATGAGGGAACAAGCACGCCGGCTATTAGCAACATAACAATGGAGTTTGAAGAGAAGATGATCTATGGAGTAATAGGACCCAACGGTTCTGGTAAGTCGACTTTACTTAGGTTGCTGAACGGGCTCATACCTCATTTCTACAGAGGGGAAATGAAGGGGAGGGTCCTAGTAGATGGGATAGATACCAAGGAAGCGAGCGTGGCTCAGCTAGCTAGGAAAGTAGGCTTGGTGTTCCAGAACCCAGAGCACATGTTCTTCTCAGATACTGTATATGAGGAGGTATCGTTTGGCCCTAGATCTTTAGGAATGAACTCGGATGAAGTAAAAGAATTAGTAAGGCAGGCCTTAGAGGAAGTGGGATTATGGGAGATGAGAAACAGGAGCCCTTGGTCATTAAGTGGAGGAGAAATGAAGAGATTATCTATAGCTTGCATTTTAGCCATGAAAACTGGATTTCTGGCTGTTGATGAGCCAACAATAGGACAGGATAGTCTCTCTAAGGAATCTCTAATCCAAATATTCAGAGGGATTAGGGATGAAGGAAGGGGCGTCATTATAGTCACTCATGATTTAGAGTGGTTAGAAGAGCTAAATCCGGATATCCTTCTGGTCTTAAAGCAGGGATCTATAATAAATAGAGGAAGGCCTAAAGAGGTCTTCTCAGATATAAGAGGGCTTGCCACAAATGGTTTGATACCACCCTATGGGTACCTCATAAAGTCCTTGATAGGTGGTTGAGATGATAGACCCTTTGGCTATGATAGATATCTTCAGAGTTCAGGTTGGTGAGACACCTTATTCACGCCTTAATCCGTTGACTAAGTTCCTAATGTTTGCAGTCTTTGTAGCACTTCCTTTAATTAGTTCCTCATTGCTTATTCAAATATTTTCGTTATTATCACAAATTCCTTTAATTTTACTATCTAAATCAGAGAATAGAA
>JAVALV010000102.1:0-6675 GCA_032159055.1 Thermoproteota archaeon
GGTACAAATCACCCCATATTCTAATATACCAAGGCTTATCCAATCCCAAGGCTTTAATTCTCTGCTCTATTCTCTGATTAATCACCTTTTCTAGCTCGGTTTTGTTTTGATACCCCCCGAATTTTCCTCCTGCTGATAATATTTGCTGCCTAACACCTTGTCTTATCTCTTGCTTTAATTGCTGATCAACGAATGGTCCAAACAGGGCTAAGGTGAACAAAGAGACGAAGAATATCACTATTAAGGAATTAATGAGTCTGATAGTGAGGTACCTTCCATATCCCGCCATCTGGAACCCTCTCTCTAATCTTCTATTTGGGAAGGAAACTTCATTTTAAACATAGGCATAGATGCAGAACAGCAAGACTATATAAATAAAAAGAGTGAGAGGGAAAGGTCAGCCAGTGGCCTCCACCGCAATTTCGTTTAAGTCAACTTTTCCATTGGAGTTGAGATCTGTCCAGCTTAGAACAACCCACTTGGCACCAGCCATCTGTTGATAGTTCTCGGCTAAGAATCTAGCGCCAGCTAGAGTTCCATATCTCGTTGTACCTTCTACAGTAACTATTACCCTATCACCAATCTTGGTTATCGATATAACTGCATAATCCCTCTTTCCATAGTCGGCTCCTGTGGTAGTGAACTTACGTCCACCGATCTCTATTGTTATACTTGATCCCATCCTTGTGAACTTTATGCCCATGTGCCCGTTAGCCTCCTTGGTGGCTCCATTAACTTCAGGACCTCCGATTAAGAAGGCATTTACCTTTTCAGGAAGCTGGACTATCGATCCTATAGCATCAGGTCCCTTTGCACCCATCTTCTGTACTATGTAGCCTGCAGCAGCTTTGTCATCCTCGCTTGCCTTTAATCCCACATATGTATGTGATTTGCCGAGCATCTGGCCTAGGTAGCCGAGGTATATTTGTCCTTTAACTGGACCTACTAGGAAGAACTCCTTACTGGCGTAATTCCACATAGGTACTCTCTTGCTCTCAGCGGCTACTAACAGCTCATACGGCCCGGGCGGCCACGTCGCCATGGTACCTGGCTCAAGCTTTATCACGAACTCTCCTGGATTCTTGCCTGGTTGAGCAGTTCCCTCGTATATCGTCTTACCTTGAGTAAGCGTAGCTCTCGATACTACCCTGTATACAACATCAGCCTTGCTGGAAGGTTGCCCTGCAACAGATATCAGTACCTTTATTGAGGTTTCCTTCGTCTTGTCTATGAAGTCAGGGGCGAATAAGTGGTCTATAGATGCTGTGGCTGGTACGAAGTCAGCCCACTTCTCGGGTCCGAATGGGTAATACTTGTTAGCAACTAGCTTGACGTATCCACTCGTTGGGTTGAATTCCACTAGCATGTATGGCCCATAGCTCACAAGCGTGTGCTTATACTTCTGCTCAAAGGCAAGCAGATTCTTATACCTCTTAACGGCCTCATCCGGTGTTATCAGACCTTTCATTCCCATAGGCACGTACTTCTCTTTTATGTATTCCTTGAGTTTGGCCTCTACATCTGCATTTTGCTTCGGATTGACCAGATCTAGCTGAGGTATTCCCTTAGCCTTGGAGCTGGACTCTCCAAAGGCGTATTTACCCTCTGTAACCACTCCTTCCCAAACTGCCAGGGCATCCCATGGCCAATCCGGCCCAAAGAATAAAATATTGGCTATATCCCAATCATCTATGTTCCAGTAATCTCCCCAGACCTCAAATGCAGTATCATTGATCTTCCTAACTCCTTTTATTAATGTGGCATATCTGTAAGTATCACTGGACTCTATATCAGGGTCATAATATTTGTCTGGTTTTCCTGGCTGGGAATCATCGGATCCCCATTCTAGCCACATGTATAAGTTATAGAAAGCATCTTCTACTGTTATTTTAGATCCATCATGATATTTGGTGACGTACTTCATGTTATATATCACATGGGATTTGGCCTTGACTCCTGGGCCGACTTTAACCCACTTATCAAGCTTCGGGTTCCATATTATGGCGTCCTGAGGTACGCTTATTGGCTGTGGGCCAATTCCTGGCTTATAATTGGTTTCAACTTTGTATACAGTCTGCCAAGGTATAACGATACCTTGGAATGGATGAGTTGCTAATCCGAAACCAGCGAATGTCCTTTCTATATTGGCGTCATAAACCCAAGTGAAGCCACCCATTGGGTTCCATGCAGATGTGTGTATCGATGGAGCAGCTACCTTAATCTCATCCGACCCTTCTCTGTAAGCATTCATCATGGCCCATCTTCCTCCAGCCCCGTTGAAGAAGTCAGCAATAACTCCATGTACTTTCTTATTTACGACATAGACAGCCTTTGGAACACCGAGCCATATTCTGTAAGCTCTATCGACTTCTATCTCGGTCATTTTCTTCATTAATTGCTCTCTTTCTATTTCACTGTTATATTTGGATAGGAGTAGCTTCTGTGATATAGCATCTGCCTCGGGATCATTAACATTCCAATAGCTTGGCTCTCCCCAGCCTGGTAGTTCTCCTACCCAAGGAGCAGCAAATACTGCTGGCATCCAGTCGACCTTCCTTCCAAATCCGATGTTCCATCCTTCCGTGTAAACGTTCCATTCACCGTCAGCAGGATCACTTTGGTAGACCATAGCAAAAGCTTTATACATGTTTATATGCATCCTCTGGACAGTAAATCCTGCCTGTTCCAGTAAGCTAGCTACGTAATCTCCTACCTGAAGTCTTTCGTCCTCTATCCTAATAGCTACCTTTACTGTAACCGGTTTTCCGTTATAGTACCATTTACCATTCACAAGCTTGGCTCCGGCCTTCCTCATTGCATCATTGATCAAACCAAGGGCTCTTGTCTTGCTAGGTCTTAAGAGATCGTACTTCTCAACTACGTCCTTTATGTATAGATAGTCTCTGTAAAGAGGAGCTATAGAAGTTGCTGCCGGAGTAAAGTACCCTTTGTACACCTCTTTTCCTATGAAATTCCTGTCTATTAGATAGTTTAAGGCGAATCTCACCTCTTTCAGTGTAAATGGATTGAATTCTCCATTCTTAAACGGTGCTGGATTCAGTAGCATATCGATAGGTCCACCAAATGGGTTCTCTATCGTATATACATTAGGATTAGACTTGACTTTATCTATCAAAGGCACTGGTACATTGAAGTAATACCAATCAGTGGTTCCTTTCATGACGGATAATATCGCAGATTCTGGATTCACGTACTCGATGAAATAAAGTGTTTTAGCTCTGGGTCCGCCTGGATTAGCTGATACCGGGGATGGCAGTGGTATGAGAACCGCCACCATTACTAGGAGGGCCAGCAGCTTGAATAGATTCTTCAAGTTCAACTCTCTCATAGGGGTATCCCCTTGGAGGATCTTAGGACTCTGTATCTTTTTAATATTACCCCTATGTTCGATGACATTAATCGTAAGTTTTTTGAGTAGAACTATGGAGATGGAACTTTATTTGTTATAGTGCTAAGAAGGGATTACCCTCCTTTAAAAAGAATATACAGCTAATATATCTAATAAGTTGCTAGTTATAGGCTAAAACAATGTCAATAGATTTAGGACTTGATATAAAGTTAGTTGATAAAAATTTATGATTCATTTAATTAGCATAAAGTTCAATAAGCGATAATCTATTGCTTTATCAAACCTTTAGTCTATTATTAGTTAGGGGATATCTCATTGGCAGCAACCACTTAAGTAGGACCAAAAATCTTTCTTTAAACATTAACTATTAGAAATAAATATCCTAATATGAAGTAAAATATTATATTTTTTTCCTTTAAGGAGTGATACAGAAAGCTTCTATCGCGTCAGAATTCAAACTGGTGTATTTTTAACAATTCGATTCGAAGTTCGATATGGTGGTTATATGAATGTACCCAATATAGTGATCACGCCTCCTGGCCCGAAGGCTAGGGAGATCCTAGAAAGGGACTCCAAGGTTATATCCCCCTCTTATGTCCGGTTTTATCCTCTAGTTGTTGAGAGAGGACAGGGATCCCTGCTCTATGATGTTGATGGTAATGTGTACATAGACCTGAACTCTGGATTGGGTGTCCTTAACGTGGGACATTGCCATCCCGATGTGGTCAAGGCCATAAAGGAACAGGCAGAGAGGCTCCTTCACTACTCCAACACGGACTTCTACTATGAGGAATCTGTGAAGTTTGCGGAAAAACTCGTATCAATAGCTCCAGGAAGCTTCGATAAGAAGGTCTTCTTCTCTAACAGTGGAGCAGAATCTATTGAGGCAGCAATAAAGCTTGCCAGATGGCGCACTAAGAGGCAGTACATCATAGGGTTCATAGGCGCATTCCATGGCAGGACTTACGGAGCAATGAGCATCACCTCGAGCAAACCTGTGCAGAGGGCCGGCTTCTCACCGCTGGTACCTGGCATAGTCCATGTACCTTATCCCTACCCATACAGGTGCCCATTCGGTGCTCCACCGGATGATCCCGAAGAATGTGCAGAGAGAACTATAGAGTTCATAGATGAGTGGGTCCTCCACAAGTTCGTCCCGCCGGAAGAGGTAGCAGCTATAATATTCGAGCCCGTTCAAGGTGAAGGTGGTTATATAGTGCCACCGAAGAACTTCATCCCTGAGCTTAGGAAGCTTGCTGATGAGCACGGTATATTGCTGATAGATGACGAAGTACAGGCAGGGATGGGTAGAACAGGTAAGTGGTGGGCTATTCAGCATTTCGGAGTTGATCCTGATATACTAACGAGCGCTAAGGCTTTAGGAGGAGGTCTGCCTATAGGAGCAACCATAGCGAAAGCCAATATCATGACCTGGCCAGGGGGGTCTCACGCTTCCACATTCGGCGGGAATCCTGTCTCTTGTGCTTCCGGTTTAGCCACTCTAAATGTCATAGAGAGGGATAGACTTATTGATAGAGCATCAGAATTAGGAAAGAAGGTAAAGAAGGTTCTAAATGAGTGGAAGGAGCGATACGAGATAGTAGGCGATATAAGAGGGCTAGGATTGATGATAGGTATGGAAATAGTGAAGGATAAGGCTAGCAGAAAGAAGGCTCCAGATCTAGCTCATGAAATAATGATGAGATCTTGGAAATCCGGAGTAGCTGTTATAACCGCAGGAGTTAATGTAATAAGGATATTTCCACCCCTTAACATAGAAGAGGAATACCTCTTCAAGGCCCTCGATATAATAGAAAGTAGAATAAAGGAGCTCTCCTAAATCTCCCTAAATTTTCAATATAATTCCCATATTTCTTCCTTTATTTAATCAGTTACCCACTATCTTTTCCCGTTAGGCTCTAAAAGTTCGTCTAGCATTCCCTCAAATTCTCCTTTCTCTCTAGGGATATCGTATTCCATGCACATGAGATCTGCTGCATCTGCGTACTTTCCTCTAACTCTGACATTCGACTTACAATAGATTCTCTTCTTCCTCGCTTGATAGCAGATCTCACATACAAGGAGGGAAAGCTCCTTCTTTGTTAGATCCTTATTTGCTAGACCAGTCGCAATCCTATTTACTATCTCCATTATTTCCCTATCTTCCTTCAGATCTATCATGTTACCCCTGGCCCCCCTTAGGTACTGGCTTACCGCTGCTTGAGTTACTCCTAGCATCTTAGCTACATCTATTTGCCTCAGTTTGTATCTGTTTACAAGCTCCTTAGCTACAAGGGCCCTCACACATGGTATGAGAGTCTTCACGACAAGCTCACATGGCTGTATCGTCTTTATCCACCTTGTTTTAGGGTACTTTTCTCTTATATAACTTTTACATAGTAATTTTCTCTGATTTTATCCGATTCCTCTCATGCGATTATTCTCTTTTCAGCGAGTTACAATATTAGAGCGTTATGTCAAGCTTTACTGCTCGACTCCGATGATAATATCACCTTGCTATTTCTCTCAAGATCCCTTATCATCTGTGGCATAACCGCCCAAGTGCTGTGAACCACGACCTCTGCCCAGTCAGATCCTATAATTTCCCTAGAGAGGCTGAACATGAGTAATTTATCGAACTCTTCCTCCTTAGCTAGTTTCCTTTCATCACTTAGCAGTTCTATCATCTTGGAAGCTATGAGGGAGTCTTCTAACCTATCAGCAAGCTTCTTCTTACTCAATGGATCGGCTGGCATCCTAGCATTTCTCACTAGCTCGCTATTCACTTCATTGACTATGGATGAAGCTATGTCAGATAATTTAGCCTCTATTTCCCTTAAAGCGATCCTTTCATCGTCTATGGGAAGATCCTTAGCTACGATCTCTGCTTCTTTATCGAGCAACTCCTGAAGATCGGCTCTTCTAACATCAATATAATCCAAGGCTTCCATCTTAACCTCGTTAAAGGCCCTCCACCTGAGTAGGTCGACCGGTTCCTCAGGTACTATCTCATCAGGATCGTAATCGACTCCCTCTTCAGCTAACATAGCATCTAGTATCTCATCTAAGTCGAAGAATACTTTAGCTTCCCTCATAGCTGCTGCTGGATCATCTGCAGCATGTATTATGTTAAGAACGCGGTTAGTCCCCTTAAGATCATATCTCATATTACCTGGTTTCCCGGCATCCGGTGTAGTTGGACCTATCAGATCCCTAAGTTTTCCACTTAAATGTTCGAAGTTTCCTGGATTCCCAACCAGTATCATAGGTATCACTGGAGCTTGGCTGAACACCTTTGGCATTAT
>JAVALV010000103.1:0-3656 GCA_032159055.1 Thermoproteota archaeon
GCTGGTACCAATGACAAGGGATATGTGAGCCTCGGAGAACATCTTTTCCGCTCTCTTGAATTGATCTAAGGGAACTGGCTCGTGGAACCATACAACGTCAGGTCTCAGTAGTCCTCCACATTCCTCACATCTAGGTAGTTCCTCTTTAGGGATATTTCCAAAACCCAAATCATATCTTCTATCACATGATGTGCACTTAACCCTCCAAATGGAGCCATGGAGTTCTATTACATTCAAAGAACCAGCTCTTTGATGTAGCCCATCTATATTCTGGGTTACAATACCTATTAATCCGCCTTTCCTCTCCCAACCTGCTAGTATTTTGTGGGCAAGTGTAGGTTTCGCCCTTGCAATGAGAAACATCCTCCATTTGTACCATTCCCAAACCCTCTTAGGGTTCGAGCTAAAGGCGCTTGGCGTGGCCAGATCTTCTGGCCTATATCTGCTCCATAAACCATTCTTTCCCCTAAATGTTGGTATGCCTGCCTCTGCCGATATGCCTGAGCCAGTAAAGGCTACTATCTTTCCCCAATATCTCCTAATTAAGCTAACAACCCTCCTATATTCACTAAAACTTATGAGGCTCCACCTCCGGAGGTTTAGTTGGATAAGGCCTAACCTCAGCTTCTAAGGGGCATCCACCTCTACATACATTCAAGAGAGGGCAAGATCTGCAAGCATCGCCCACGAATCCTAGCTCCCTAATCCTCACGCATTCGGGATTTTCCCATATCTTCTCCCAATCATCCCTTAACATGTTTCCCACGACCTTATAATGGCTTTGGCATGGTATGACAGAACCATCCGGTTCTACCGCAAGGGTTATACTGCACGCCGAGCAGAACTTAGGACCTAATCCCTCTTCCATCGGATCCAGATCACAGTACCTAGTGACCCCATACCATCTAAAGTCTAAGTCCAACTCGGTTGTCAGCTCCTTCACTTCAGCCAATAATCGCTTAATGTCCTCAAATGGAGGCTCCAAGCCAACTAGACCCTTTCCTCTCCCGCTATATATCAACCTATTCAGCGAGAAACCATTGACTCCCAGCTCTGCCACAAATTTGACGAGAGATTCTATTGTAGGATAGTTCTTCCTGAGGAGAGTAGCATTTACACTGACATAAACGTCATGATCGAGAACGTTCTTGATCCCTTTAACGGTTTCTATCCAACTTCCCCTCACTTGGGTTATTGAATCATGTACCTCGGGATCACTTGATTCTAGGGTTACCTGGACAAAGTCTAGCCCTGCACCTACTAGCTTACCTACTAACTCCTCGCTTAGAAGTCTTCCATTGGTTACGATCCCAGATACCATGCCAAGTCTCTGGGCCTCAGCTACCAGTTCTACTAGATCTTCCCTCAAGGTCGGTTCTCCACCAGTGAAGGTCACTTGTGGAACACCTAACTCGTGAAACCTCTGAATTATATGCTTCCACTCATCTGTATTAAGTTCCGGCCTTTCTAAAGGACTCAATGAATAGCAATGGATGCAGTTGTTATTGCATCTATAAGTTAAAGCTAAATCGACCCTAAAGGGAGCACCTAGTGTAGAAGGATCTGGAAAAGATGGTTTAAAACCTAAATCCGTTACAGGATCCTCATAGCCATCTACGAATCTCCTCACTTTATCTACTACATCGTTAAAATGGTCTCTTATCTCGCTCTTCTTGAGTCTTCTCATGACCTTCTTTAATTCTCTATACGCATCCCTCCAATCACCTCCAGAAAAAAATACTTTCGCGAAGATGGCTGCTGTATAATTAAGATAAGCTACCCTTTGGGCATCTACTACTAAGGCTCCCATTCCCTGAGGATCTATCCTCAACTGAATTCTGTGTCTATCCAAGTTGAATGTCAAGAACTCCCTGTTCATCAACCAACACCTCCTCCCGCGCAGACACATGCACAGCTTACGCATGCGCAGGCACATGCACAGCTTACGCATGCGCAGCTTAGGGAACTTACCCTACTCCTAGAGCCACTTGGCACTATAGCTTTAGCAACTTTATCCGAGAACTCCTCTAAATTATTAACTATACCGGAGGAGACCTTTTCTACAGATCTAGCAATAGAGTCAGCAGCCTTCTCTATATTAGGCACACCGGGTACCTCTACCTTGGGTGAGGGGATAGTTGATGTGGGAGTAGTAGGGTGGGTAGGTGTCGTTGTAGGCCAAGGGCTAGGTAACCAGATCCATATATCTAGAGGATATGGTATGATTCTATTACCACCTTTCTCAACTTCTGCTCCTCTTATTTTATGTTCAAGCGATTTTTTTAGTCTCTTTTCAAAATTCTCGTCTGTAAGTAGCCACATTAAGTTGTCTTTTACTAGTTCAAGCTTCTCTTGGTTGTCATAAGCCTTCTCTATCCTTCTCCATATTGAGTTGACTAGATCGTCATAGAAACGGAGTGTTTCCATCCTAAAGTAACCAGATAATTCTCTCTCCACCTTCTTATGAAGTAGCTTCATGACTTCAATGAGGCACTTTTCCTCTAACTTCCCTTCCTTAATGCAAGAGAGGAATTTCTTCTCATATGCTCTTAGAGTTATATCCGGTCTGACCTTTAGTCTCTCTACCCTAAGGGGATCAAAGCTCTTCACAGTTACTACACCCATGTGGACCAATGAGGAGATTATAACGGTGAGTATTCTCCCGTAGCTTATATTACTACCTTCAAGCTTCTTGAGATAAGCTACCTCTGCAGGTCTCATCTTCCTATTGGGGCCAAGGCTTTCAGCGAATATTTCTGGGGCTTGATATGGAATCTTTTCAATCCATGTTTTAATTAATTTAATAAAAGACCACAGAGCTACTAGGACAGATCCCAGAAATACCAATCCAAATAGGAAGTCTAGGATATCATAGCTCTCTGAAGGAGTGATCGATTTCACGTAGTCCTTCGGGAAGGAAATACCAATCTTAAACTTATAGTTAGGAGGTAGATCTTTCCTGATCCAGTACAAGTAAAGTCTCCCATCAGAACTGCCTATATTATCATAATCAGGTTGGTTCTTTACCTCACTTTTAGTAACTCCTGGCGGTAGTATCGCAAAGACTTCTAACTCATGGATGCGTGCATTGAACCATGATGGAATGAATTCTAGGCCCACATTTCCTGGGTTAGTCTTATCTTCATGTATGAATCCCTTTAGCTCCGCTTCAACTATATAAGTCCTACTCTCTCCCGAATTGATGGGCTCGCTTGGAAATAGTTTCACACCATAGTATGAGCCCTCTCTTATCTCGCTATACTTCACATTGACGACCTTACCATTGGGAAATACCTCCTGGGCTAGATACACGCTGAAAGAAGAGATAGGCATCCCTATGCTAACATAGTGAGATATCCTTCCTGAGATCACTTTAAGCGTTAGATTATATCTAAGAAGTACTTTCCCTGATGCCCCGATATCTAAGATAGCTTTTTCCCTATTTATCTCATAAGATATCTGACTTTGAACACTAAGGAGGGGTATCACCAGTATAATGGTTATTATAAGCAACGCTATCTTTAGCTTCATCTTACATAGCCTGTGGCGATGGGATATTAACCTTGCCTAGCGTACCGGAAATATAAGGATACTTCATCATATACTAGAGTAGAAATGCAGATAGTCCCAGGATTAGATTATATAGAGGAGTATAA
>JAVALV010000104.1:0-8010 GCA_032159055.1 Thermoproteota archaeon
AAAAGGGATTGATGACCCTCGAATCATCAATCATTATATTTCTCAGTTACTTACTCATGTATGCTAATCGACTTAGGCATGAAAGTCAATTGGCTTGCAAGAACTGGATGGATGCAGTTAGGGGTACCCTCTTCGATGGCAGAGACGGTCTCCCAGCATACGTTTCTAGCCTTACTAACTGCTGTTGATCTGATGAAGGAGCTGAAGAAGAGAGGAAGGAAGTTTAACGAAAATAAGGTGCTCAGCATGGTACTTATACACGACTTAGCCGAAGGAATCGTGGGAGATATGCCATTATGGACTAGTAAGCGCGTTAGAAAGAGAGACTTAGAGGAAGGGGCCCTGCTAAGTTCGGGCGTTCCTTTAGATTTGGTGAACATTTGGAGGGAATATGAGGAAGGCGTCACTATAGAAGCGAAGATATCCAAGCTTGCAGATCTAATGTCAACTTGGAGAATGGCAATCCATTATAAGGAGATCGGTTTTCCAGTTGATGATATAATGAGATCTACCGAGAAGGAATCCTTAGAACTAGCTAAAGAGCTAGGCTTAGGCATGAAAAACGAGGATTATATGAATGGTAATCTGTAATGGATTAGTCAAAAATCATTAGGATTAGACCACCTGTATGTCATCGTACCTGGGCCTAAGTCCAGGAATCTTGTGGAATGGTTCCCTGATCCTAACTGCTTTCTTGAAAGCCTCTATAAGATCTTCATCCGACCCTCCTGACCTCATAATGCTGAGAAAATCTACGAGATCATCATCCTTCCTGAGACAGGTCTTGAAGTATCCATCTGCTGTCACCCTTAGCCTGGTGCACTTCATGCAAAAGTAGGGATTCACAGTTCCCCTGACGATCTCTACAGTGGCTCCATTTCCTAGGTGATATATAGGCCTGCTCTGCAGCTCCCTTATTTCCTTCCTAACTGCTCTCCTTGAAAGTTCTTCCTCAAATCTCTTCAAACTATAGTAATATTTGATTAAAGAAGGATCCATTGGCAGTAACTCTATGATTTGAAGCCTAATACCCTTATTAGAAATGTAATGGATCATATCCCAAAGCTCGTTCTCATTATAGCCCTTGAGTACCGTGAAATCTATTTTAACAGGCGTTAATCCACATTCAATAGATTTATCCACGGATCTCAGGGCCCTGTCCAGTCCATCCACACCTGTTATTCTCCTATAGACATCTCTTTTCAGGGAGTGTATGCTTATATTAACTCTTGAGAGCCCGGCTTCCTTCAAAGAACATGCTCTCTCCAGTAGGAACCAACCATTAGTGACCATACTGATCTCTTCGACATCTGAGCTTCTTATCTCTCGTATGATCTCCTCTGTATCCCTCCTAATAAGGGGTTCTCCCCCGGTTATTTTAACATATTTAATTCCTAGACCAGATAATAAGCGGACAAGTCTTCCTATCTCCTGAGGGGTCATCTCGCTTCCATTGACATCATGTCCCTCCCTATGGCAGAAGAAACAGTTGTAGTTACAGGCATTTGTTATGGAAATCCTCAAACTATTGACAGGCCTACCCCACCTATCGATGAGCAAGTTATCCACCTTTCCTTTCCCTTCCTTTAATCTTCCTCAGAACCTTTACCTCCTCAATTCTGGTGATCGGATAGTTTCCCCTCTCATCTTTCTCTAGATATTTCACCATGTCCCATACGTTAAGGAGGGCAGCTGTTACTCCACTTAGCGCTTCCATCTCAACGCCCGTTTGCCCAATGGATCTGACCGTAACCTCCACCTCTACATGCTCCTCCCCTATATTGAACTTCACTTCTACGCCTGTTATCGGGATCGGATGACAGAGAGGAATTAACCTGGGGGTGTCCTTGACCGCCTGCACGGCAGCTATCCTGGCCACCGTGAGTACATCTCCCTTCTTAACTTCCCCCCTCAATATCCTATCTATCGTCTCCTTTTTGAGCTTAATCTTTCCATATGCTGTTGCTTCTCTATAGATAGGAGGCTTCTTGGTTATATCCACCATCAAAATACATCACCGAACTGTAACAACGCATCCAACTGGATAGCATACCATTCTTTATAGTTATTATCATAATCATAGTTATACCGCATAAGGCTTAACTTAATGATCCTCCATGCCAACCCACTTTCCCCCTCCCTCCTTAAATATCTCCTTCTTCCATATTGCTACAGACCTCTTTATCTCATCTACTATCCACTGGGCAGCATCAAAAGCTTCTTTTCTATGTTTAGCAGCTGTTATGACTAAAAGAGCAACATCTCCAACTTTGACCTCACCCACTCTATGTACTATCGTCGCATCCATTATACCGAACCTGGAAATGGCCTTCTCCCCTATCTCCCTCAGGGACTTCTCAGCCATCTCGGGATAATAATCATAATAGATCTTTTCTATATCCTTTCCACCTGACGAACCTCTTATTACACCTCTGAATGTTACAACGGCCCCTATCTCATTGGAAGCCTTCAGTATAGAATTGAGCTCAGCTTCGACATTTATATTCGATTCGGTAATATAGGTCCTTCCCAAGCTAACCACCCGAGAATATTGGCAATACTGCTACTATATCGTTTCCCCCGATCTTCTCATCTAGATCGTTTACCACCTTATGATTTACAGCGACGAGCAACTTTCCCCTTGCTACCATATTCTCTATCTCTTCATCTATTAATGCAAGCAAGACCTTTAAGCTTCCTCTAAACTCTATCTCCTTCTCCCTCCAGCCTATATCCTCGGAGATCCATCCATAAAGTCTGATAAGTACCATTCCCCAAACCCTACCTATAATACCAGCTCTATAGCCATGCTCTGAGCCCCTCCTCCGCCATGACATATGGTAGCTAAGCCCTTACGGCCTCCTTTTACCTGAAGAGCGTTTATCAGGGTTACCAAGATCCTAGCTCCGCTGTTACCTAGGGGATGTCCAATGGCAACAGCACCTCCAAATACATTGAGCTTTTCCATCGGGATTCCCAACCCCTTGGCTACCACTAAACTAGCTAGGGCGAAGGCCTCATTATGCTCGTAGAGATCAAAATCCCCTATTTTCATTCCAAGCCTTTGAAGCAGCTTTTCAGTAGCTGGAATTGGCGCTTCAACGAAATCTTTTGGCTTCACGCTTGCAGATGCAAATCCAAGTATTCTAGCTATAGGCTTCAATCCTCTTTCCTCAATTACATCTCTATGAGCTAGAACTAGAGCCGATGCTCCGTCGCGTAGCTGTGAGGCATTAGCTGCAGGTATCGTTCCATTGGGGATGAAGACAGGTTTGAGCCTTGATACCTTCTCCAGACTAGTATCGGGTCTTATCCCCTCATCTCTATCCAAAATTACTTCATCTCCTTTTCTTATAGGCTCTATCTCCCTAGAAGAGTAACCCTTTCTCGTGGCCTCAGCTGCTTTCATATGGCTAGAAACAGCGAACTTATCAGCCTCCTCTCTGCTTATTTTCCACTTCTTCGCAGTTTCTTCAGCCTCTTCACCCATTAACAAACCTGTGTGTGGATCTACTAATCCATCATGAACCATGAGATCTACTAGCTTCTCTCCCGCAAAGGCGAATTTCACTCCCCACCTCCATTTAGATGGAAGGGAGTATGGAGCCATACTCATGCTTTCCATTCCTCCAGCAATAACTACCTTGTTCTCCCCAAGGGCAATGCTCTGGGCGGCTAGCGATACTGCCTTCATTCCGGATGCGCAAACCTTATTCACAGTGAAACCAGGTACAGTAACCGGAAGGTCTGCCAGTATAGATGCCTGTCTAGCTGGGTTTTGCCCAACCATCGCCTGTATCACGTTCCCCATTATCACCTCATCCACATCATTAGGATTCAATCCTGACCTCTTAAGGGCAGCTTTAATTGCTACTGCTCCAAGCATGGGAGCTGACCAATTCCTGAGGGACCCACCGAACTTTCCTATTGGAGTACGAGCCATTCCAACGATGAATACATCATTCAGACTTGGAAACATAATATCACCTACAGGCTTCTGATAGCCTTCCATCCTAATAAAAGAGAGGAAATGACTGACATGCTCTCCTCGGAGAGTTCTCTCTTAAGCTTCGAATAAAGGCTACCTTTAGGCTTTCCATCTACCTTAAAGAGGTGCTCTAGTGTTCTAACTGCTATCTTAGGTATCGATGTGTAGAGTCTCCTGTCTTCCATGAGGCTAACTGCCTTCTTAGCTCTATCAAGATCTCTCAGCATTCCCCTCTCAAGTAAAGACTGATATTTCTTGAGGGTAGAAGCTGATACGTCGCCTTTACTTAACGCATCATCCACCGCCTCGGCGGCAGCTACTGCGCTCTCTATGGCGAAGTCCATTCCCCTCACAGTAACTCCATAGTTAACACAGAAACCAGCAGCATCTCCTATTACTATCATTCCATCAGTATAAAGCTTAATTTCCCTTAAAAATTGTGTTTCAGGTATTATATGGGCTGAATACTCGACGATCTTTCCTCCTTTTAAGTATTTCCTGATAATGGGATGAGATTTGAACTTCTCAGTGATGCTCCACATAGCAGTATTAATATGTCCAACGTTCTTCGCTAAAGACCCGATCCTCATAACAACTCCCAAAGAGACGCTTTCCAGATTGGTGTAGAGAAAGCCACCGCCTATTACCCCTTGGGTCAGATCTCCCACGTAAAGCTGCGCAGCTCCCTCATCGTCTTCTAGCCCGAATCTATCTTCTATAACATTTTTCGGTAGCTCTATAACCTCTTTAGCTCCTACAGCGAAATCTTCCTTAGATAGTTTTGATCTTAGCCCTGCCTTCTCTGCCATGAAGCTGAGAGCTCCATCTGCAGCTATAACTACATTGGACTCTATCTCCTCCCCGTCTTCAGCCACTATTCCCTTAACCTTACCATCTTTTATTAGGGGAGAATCGACCTTTACACCCGAGATTATTTCCGCCCCAGCATCTTCTGCCTTATCAGAAAGCCATTTATCGAACTTCGCCCTTAGGAGAGTGAAACTCTTAGCTTCAGGCTCGGTGCTCAATTTTATCTCAATTCCCCTATCTTTATGAATTAGCCCTAGAACTTCCTTCTTGACTTCTCTCTCCACAGGAGCCTCCTTCCAAAAGCCAGGGAACACCTTCTCTAGAGACCATGCATAGAGCCTTCCGCCAAACATGCTTTTGGATCCAGGTCTTTTCCCTCTTTCCAACATTAGAACCGTGTGTCCCTTACTAGCTAGGAGATAGGAAGCTATGGATCCAGAAGGGCCCGCACCAACTACTACGACATCGAAGTCCACCATTTCCTAGGCACCCTTATATCCCTTCAGCTTTTCTATTAGCACTGGAATGAATTCATAGAGATCCATCACGATGCCATAATCGGAATGCTCGAATATGGGAGCTTTAGAATCAGTGTTTACAGCCACAACAATACCTGAATCCATGATGCCGGCAGCGAATTGCTGCTGACCGGAAGCCCCTACAACTACAAGTAGCTTTGGAGCTATTCTGACACCACTTATTCCTATCCAGACTTCCTCTGGCATCCATTTTAGATCAGCAGCTAGCGGTCTTGTAGATCCAACAACTCCACCTAGGACATCAGCTAGCTCATATGCCAACTTTAGATCCTCCTTCTTTCTGAATCCCCTGCCAACAGCTATTACTATATCTGCTTTATCCAAAGGGACACCTACTTTAGGCTTCTCCCTTTTCTCCACAAGCTCGATTTTCCTTTCAAAGGCAGGTAGCTTTACTTCCCTAATTGGAGATTTTGATCCCTCTATAGGCTCGAACTTACCCTTTTGGATCGATACCACTGCAGGTATACTCATCTCTTCAACAGCTATTGCCTTTCCTCCAAACGTCATCCTCTCTATGATGAGCTTGTCATTCGACTCCCTTAATGAGGAAACATCTACAGCGGCAGATCCCCCTATCCTCTGGGCGATCTGACCAACCAGCTCTCTCCCCCTTCTATCTCCTGATAGCAGTAAGACCTCATACTCCCTTCCTAATGAGGAAAGAAGCTCTACTAATCCCTCTTGATCGCTACTCTCAACTTCCTTACATATAAGGATTTCATTTGGGCCTGTTATCGTCTCGGTATATTTCTCCTGATCCGAAGTAATTAGGAGGGATACCTCCCCTAGGGACTTCCCAGCAGAAATAAGCTCTAGCGCCAGACTCATATCATGACTGAACGCCAATACCCTCATGAGCTCACCCCTATAGCACACCTTCTCCCTTCAAGGCCTGTACCAGCTTCTCGGCAGCTTCGTCTACATCCCCCTCTATTATGATGTGCTTTCTAACTACCTTGGGAATCTTCAATTCCTTTACATATAGCTTTGGCTCGACCTTTCCATCGAAATTCTTCTGATTTAGAGGCTTCTTCCTTGCTTTTATTATCTCCATAAGCTTAGGAACCCTCGGCTTATTTATCTCCTGAGTTACAGATATCACTGCAGGCAATTTTACCTTCACTACCTCTTCATAATCTTCTAGGCTCCTAGTAACTAGAGCATAATCCCCATCAACATCTATCGAAATTGCATAGGCTATATAAGGCCAACCTAGCTCTGCAGCTAGTCTAGCAGGTAAAAGACCTGAGAAGTTATCTTCACTTCCTTCGGCAGATAAAACGAGGGAATAATCATTCCTCACCTCTTCTGCCAGAATCTTCGCCACAACGAAGGTATCTGCATTCTCCGCTCCTTCTCCTGCGATCAGTACTGCTTCATCTAAACCCATAGCTAGTACCCTAGTCAGAGCTTCTCTTGCCTCCTTCATCCTCTTACCAGACGATCCCCAAGTGGAGAGCATGAAGGCAACAGCACTTCCTCCCAGCTTTTCCTTCAGCTTAATGGCCTCCTCAGCCGCGTTTAGCTCTATATCCCCAGCTTTGGTCGGAGCATCCTCTATGTACACCTTGCCACTATCTTGGTCCACCCTAAGCTCTTGGACATCTAGAGACTGCTTAACGAGCACCGCTATGTTCATGGGATCACCATATTCACGTTTCCGAAAGATATATGAAAAAGTTGATTAGTTAAATAGTCTGATTTAAGAGAGTGATAGGCAATGTCCAGGCTTTTCGGTCTATCTATAGAGGATAAATTAGCTACAACACACTTTGAAATAGATAATAAGCCTCATATATGGATAAAGGACCAGGACATATGTAGAAAATGTAATGAAAAGCCATGTCAGATCGGATGTCCAGCTAAATTATATGAGTGGGATGAGGATTCTAAGGAGATGAGATATAACTACGAGGGCTGCCTAGAATGTGGTACCTGCCTCCTCATTTGTCCTTATGAAAATGTTCATTGGGATTACCCTGCTGGCGGAAAGGGGGTTGTCTACAGGTTCGGCTAATATCATTTCTCAGCTTATATTTTTACAGCTCTAGCAAATATTATTTTAAGTTTTCAAAAGCCATCAGCTAGGGTGCATTCCTTTGGTTGATTTCGGTTTTAGTGAAGAAGAAGAGGTATTTAGGAGCACTTTGAGGGAATTATTGTCTGAAGTTCTGGCTCCTAGGGCTAGAGAGATAGATACAAAGTGTAAGATTCCAAATGATGTTATAAAGGCCTTAGCTGATAATGGTATATTGCTGCTAACCGTGAAGCCGGAGTACGGAGGGCAGGGAGCAAGTTGGGTTATGGGTACAATAGCTACAGAGGAGCTAGCGAGAGCTGATCCAAGCGTTGCTACAGCTGTCTTCCATCTGGTAGAAGCGTCTTGGGGCAAGATAGTAGAGAGGTATGCGAAGCCAGAGCTAGCAAAAGAAGTTTTAAGCAGAGCTGCAAGGGGAGAAGGGTTCGTTGGTATAAACTCTACGGAACCACAAAGCGGCAGTGATGTGGCTGGATTTAAAACTCTTGCTAAGAAGGAAGATGGATACTGGGTTCTCAATGGAGAGAAAACATTCATAAGTGGGATAGCTGAGGCTAAGGAACTTGATGGGGGCTATGTTACATTAGTTAAAACAAAACCCGAGGCTGGTTCTAGAGGAATGAGTATAGTAT
>JAVALV010000105.1:0-3452 GCA_032159055.1 Thermoproteota archaeon
GAAGGATATGGGAGCAAAATTAGGGAGGCTAGAGAGGATCTCGGCCTTACAGTTGAACAGATAGCCACCGCTCTTAACATAAAATCTTCTCTTCTGAGAAACATAGAAGCAGAGAAGGTTGTACCTCCCTATGACGTGGCTAGGAGCATAGAAAAATTACTTGAAATAGATATAATACAAAGAAACCCAGAAAGAAGCTCTCATGCCATTACAGAGACTGGACCTCCGATAATATCTAAGCCTATAACCTTAGGAGAGGCTATAGAGGTGAAGAAGAAAAGGAGGAAGAAATAATGCCTACAAACATTCCTCCTGAAGCTCAGGCCAAATGGGAGGAATATTCAAAGGCAAAAACTCCTGAGGAAAAATTACAGAAGCTCAAGGAGTTTTATGCTCTCATCCCAAAACATAAAGGAACTGAAAAAATGGAAAAATTCATAAAGAGGAGAATGTCGGAACTTAGAGAGGAAATAGAGAAACGTAGATTAAGTAAAAAGTCAAAGGGACTCTCATTACTGGTTGAGAAGAGAGGTGCGGCTCAATTAGTACTCCTAGGTTATACCAACTCAGGGAGAAGCACGATACTCTCCGCTTTAACCAACGCTAGAGCCTATGTATCTCCTAATCCTTTCTCGACCTTAAGGCCTGTGGAGGGAATGATGGAATTTAAGGGTGCTCAGATTCAAGTGGTGGAAGCTCCTCCGATAATATTAGAAGCCCAAGGAGGACCTACCAAACTATCAGTTACCTTGGCGGGTAATGCTGATGTTCTAGGAATAGTTTTAGACTCATTAGACGATCCACTGGATCGTTTTGAGGAGTTAGTGAAGTTCCTTGAATCCAAAGGAATTCTACTGGAGAGGCCTAGGGGGAGGGTCAGGATAAAGAGAAGCAAAGCAGCTCCAACAATTATAGTGATTAACAAGGGTAGAATAGCTGGTGGAAATGAGAAGGACGTTAGGGATTTAATGCATTTCTATGGCATAGAGAGAGCTTGGGTTGAAATAGAAGGATACGTTACATTAGAGGATGTGGAAGAAGCGATATTTGGAGAGAAGAAATACAAGCCATTCATTATCTTCCTCACTAAAGTGGATTTGTTGAGTAATAGAGCATTGATAGAGCGTCTGAAAAGCGAAGTAAGTGATAGGGCGTTAGCTGTCTTAACGTATCCTGGTGGCATTCCCTCCAAGGATGAGCTGGGAGTTATGATATTGAAGGAACTGGGACTTATTAGAGTGTTTACTAAATCTAAAAGCGAAAAATATCCATCAGAAAGAGCAGTGATATTATCTCATGGCTCTACGGTTATTGATTTAGCTAGAGTCATCCATAAATCATTTAGCGAGAGATTTAGGTATGCTAAGGTGTGGGCCAAGAGACTTCCTTACTCTCCAATGAAAGTAGGGCCCGATTTTACCCTAGAGGATATGGATACTGTTGAGATAGTTACTAGGTGATGTCCTTGCAGGCTGAGATGGAGAAAAGAGTAGTCTCTAGGTACGCCCTTAACCTCATCAAAGGAATTGATATACTAGGACTTGGATCAGGAACGACTGTTTCAGCTTTTGTAGAGGAATTGGCATCCTCTGATTTAGCTAAAGGTCTAAAAGTGATACCTTCATCCAGCCAAATAGAATCTATCGCTAAGAGAAACGGACTTAATGTGGTGGATCCGAGCTATGGCAAACCTGATCTTACTATAGATGGAGCTGATGAAATAGACAGTGAATTAAATCTCTTAAAGGGTGGAGGCGGGGCTTTAGTGAGGGAGAAGGTACTTGCCGTGAATAGCGATTACTATGTTATAATAGCTGATCACAGGAAGCTGGTGAACCGATTATGCACTAAAAAGCCTTTACCAATAGAAGTCCTTCCCTATGGCGTGGAATGGACTATAAATCTTCTAGAGGTTGCTCTTAATTCCAAAGCAGTTATTAGAATGAATGGAGAGTATCCTTTCATCTCAGATAATGGCAACTATATATTGGATATTAGATGTAAACCAATAGAAGACCCAAGTTCTGTTGAAAAACAGCTCAAACTATATCCTGGAGTCGTGGATGTTGGCATATTCACAGAACTAGCTGATGAAGTTCTTATTGCGTTTGGCAATGAAGTAAAAAGGCTATCCCCTCATTAGATTTGACTACACCTTTTTATTTCGAGCCTATACATCTCAATTGGGTGGTGGGGTAGGGCTGGGGGAGTAGCCGTCCCCTTGACCGGAAGGCTAATGCCGGGGCCAGTAACCCCCGAGAGCGGTGGAGGGAGGGGAGCTACCTTCACCCTCCTAAGCCGATGATCCTTGGCACTGGTGGGCCACCGGTGGGGCGGTCTCATCCGGAAGGATGGGATGAGCCCCTTTACCACCGAAGAGGGTTAGGCCCGGAAGGGAGCGGCCCTAAGGTGGACGGATGGCGCTGCCAGCCAGCTGGGGTGAGTGCTTAAGAGGGAAAGAAGGGGCTCCCTGAACTCCATCCACCTCGGGGGAGCCCACCACCCATTCAATTAAATTAGAAGAAAAAGACCTTTTATATTAGTTGAACTTCGCTTCCATCTTCCTTTATCTCATAGATGTGGATTATGTTCACAGGGCACGCTTGGGCAGCTTCCATATTGCATCCTAAATCATCTAACTCCGTCTTTAGGGGACTAGCTAGACCGTCATCCGCTATTATCCAATTATCTGGGCATAAGGAAGCGCATACGCCATCTGCTATGCAAGATTCTCTCTCATGAACTATCTTGTACTTAGCCATAACTCAACACCTCCATGGGCTTGAATATAGTGGTCCGAATTCTATTTAACTTTTTTATGATTACACTGACTAAATAATTGATTATTTTATTGGACATTAATAGCTGAAAAATGCATATTAGCTCCTTAGCATCCTGTTTTATATAAATATTTCTCGAATTTATAATTAAATTCATTGACGCAACTATTAAGGAATCCCATTAAGGCCGAGATCCTAAGGACAGTGTCCTCCTCAACTCCATGCTCTATCCAGCATGCTTCCTCCCTAGCTCTCTTGCTATCCACACCTAGTACATCCGTTAGGAATTTGAAGAAAACTTCTTCCTTTTTTATTGTAGATATGGCAATTTCTTCTCCCTTCGGTGTCAGATCTATATAACCATACTTCTCATAATGAACTAACCCCATACTGGACAAGCGCTTGGCGGCATCTGTGACGCTGGAGAGCCTCACGTTCATCTCCTTTGCTAGTTCTTTTACCCTTACAACTTTTTTCCCCTTCTTCTTTAACCTATATATGGCAGTGAGGTACTCTTCTAGTCCAGGAGTGACAGATTTACCATTATTACTCCTTAGTAAGGCCATATTATCCCAAGCTAAGGAACATGTAAGAATATTAAGGTAACCTTCTTTGAAGTCCTATGTCAGTTCCTGCGGAGCATAAGAGCAAAGCACCTAAGCAGGTCTCTTT
>JAVALV010000106.1:0-6184 GCA_032159055.1 Thermoproteota archaeon
CGCCTCCATCACCTCCTCAACATTGGCCTGAAGTATGGAGAGCAAGTTTATCGATGTAGTCAGGGTAAATGCTAGCTCGTATGAGAGACCCGACTTTATCAGCGAATTAAGGAGCCTCTCTAAGCGCGTCGTCATGGTGACTATGGGCATGGCCATGATAACTATGAGAAGCCTTAGAACCATGCTTATCCCGTTTACTAAGCCTTCTTGGGTAGCTGCTATCACTCCCCCGAAATAGGGTATCCATCTGGGTATCTCCACGGATATTATGTCCGTCTTCCCCGGAAAGAAGAGCAGCTGGATCAGGAAAGTGAATAGAGCTATAGGAACAAGAGCTTTCATGAAGAAACCTAGTTCTGAGATGGGTATCCTCGCATAGAACCATATAATCAGTATTGCTGCCAAAAGGAATGATAGCTTCATGGGATCGCTTGTCAGGAATGCTAGGAGGAAGAAGGAGGCAGCTAGCGCTATCTTGACCCTCGGATCGAGCCTGTGAATTAGGGTGTCCCCCGGGTAGTAATGGATGCTCAAGCCCATCTCCTCTCCCTAATGACCTCAACCAGCTCTTCAGCCTTTATTATCCCCCTAAATCTGTAAGGGTTTGGTAGATGCTTAAGAAGCCTGACTATGGAGGGGAAATCTACTCCAGCCCTTCTGACGGCTTGTTCATCCCAGAAGAAGTTCCTAGTCGGGCCATCGAATATCACCCTACCGTTAGCCAAGGCTATTACCCTATCAGCTAGCCTCGATACCAAACCCATCTCGTGGGTTATCAGGATTATCGTCTTGCCATCTTTCTTCAGCTTTCCGAGTACCTCCTCTATTTTACTTAGGGATACCTCGTCCTGCCCTGTCGTTGGTTCATCGAGTATGATGGCTTGGGGCCTCATTGCTAGAGCTATTGCTATGGCTAACCTCTGCATCTGCCCCCTGCTCAGGGACCTAGGATGCTTTTCCCTCAAGTGCAGCAGGTCAACCGATTCAAGGGCCTCCTCAACCCTCTCGTTAACCTCTTCGCTGTCTAGACCCATGTTCCTTGGGCCGAAGGCGACCTCGTCCTCAACGCTCATTGAGAAGAATTGATGCTCTGGGTTTTGGAAGACATAGCTGATGATGGGAGATACGTCAGCTACCTTCAAGTCCTTAGTATCCGTCCCCTTTATCATTACTCTTCCACTATAGGGTTTAATCAGCCCCACTATGCACTTAGCTAGGGTAGTCTTCCCCGCCCCATTCCTGCCAACTAAGGCAAGGAATTCACCATCCCTTACCCTTAAGCTCACCTCATTTATTACCCTACGCTTTTTGTAGCCGCAACTAACTCCTTCCATTTTTATGAGTTCCTCATTTCCATTAGGATCCTCAGGCATTGTGCTTCTCCTAGGAACTATACCTGAGGTCATCCTGAAGATTGCAGGTAGCGCTTCCTCGACTGTTAGGGGGATCCTCCCTTCGTACAATCCCTCTTTCCTCAGGAGATGGAAGAGCTTCACTATGCTTGGTATCCTTATATATACTGATTCGATAAGCCTCTCATCATCGAAGAGATCCCTCGGCCTGTATTCCCCCAGCACCTTGCCATTCACCATTACCACTACCCTATCTGCCAGCCTCAGGATCTGATCCCTATGCTCCACTATTAGGAAGGTCGTCCTATATTTGTTCCTCAGGGATTCGATTAAGGAGATGATCCTCCTAGCCTCTAAGGGATCTAAGCCTGTTGTCGGCTCGTCCAGCACCATGACCTTCGGTCTCATAGCGAGCACAGATGCTATTGTTACTTTCCTCTTCTCCCCGTCAGAGAGCTTAGTTGGATTCCTTTCCTCATAACCCCTCAAGCCAGCTGAGCTTATGGCCCAATCTACTCTCTCCATTATCTCTCCTCTGGGAAGAGCGAGGTTCTCGGGTCCAAAGGCTACTTCCGATACTACCGATGTTGAGAAGAGCTGAACCTCCGGGCTTTGAAATACTATGCCCACTTTCGTGGCCATCTCCTCCACATCGTGCTCCAAGACATCCATACCGTCCACTGAAACCTTGCCCTCAAACCTTCCCCCGATAATATGGGGAATAACGCCGTTCAATGTGAGGCAGAGGGTGGTCTTACCGCTTCCAGTAGGACCAGTTAAAACGATTATCTCCCCTTCTCTGATAGATAAGTTGATGTGATCTAAGGCCGCTACCTCCGAGTAAGGATAGAAGTAGCTTAGGTCCCTTATTCTTATCACTTCATTCATGATATCCTCTTCAACCTCCTTATTTCATCTCAGAGGCTATTATCTGCCACTTAAAGGGTTCATATCTGTAGATAAAGTTAGACTAGTCAAACTTTTAAATTATGATTTTCCAGCCATGCGATGGGTTCCCTCAAGAGGAGACTTAGCTTCCTTGAAGCTCTGAGTGTAAATATTGGGGAAGTTGTAGGAAGCGGTATATACATGTTCCCCGGCCTCATATTCGCTTTAGTCGGATCCGGAGGCTCGATATTTGTCTGGATCGTCATGGGGGTTGCGGCCCTTCTAGAAGCCCTGATCCTCATGATCTACCCATACCTCTACCCCGATGCCGGTGGATGGTACACCTACCTTAGGGAGGGCCTTCCGGGGGAGTTGGGCAGGGTGACTTCCTTCCTCTTCGGATGGTACAACCTCTTCATACTTCCAGCCTCCACTGCTGCCATAGCTATAGGCTTCTCCTCTTACCTGAACCAGTTAGTGAGCATTCCGAGCGGTGTAGTAATCTTGGCCTCCATCTTAACAGTACTACTGGCTTTAGCCAACATTCTGGGGGTGGAGATAGGTGGTAAACTTTCAGACCTCCTCACGGGTATCAAGATAGTACCTTTAGTACTGATAGGGATAGCAGGTCTGCTCTTAGGGAGTCTGTCCCATCTAAACCTGTCCGATTTCAGGATAAGTGGATTGGGTCTAGGAATGATGATGGCATGGTTTACCTACAGCGGTTTTGATGCTTCAGTTCCTCTAGCTGAGGAGACCGAGGATGGAAGGAGGAAGATTCCTCTCTCCCTGCCCGTGACCGTGATAGCTGTCATGGCTCTCTACATGTTGGTGGTCGTCTCAGCGATAGCTTCCCTTCCAGCCGATATCCTAGCGAAGAGTAATGCTCCCCTGCTGGATGAGTCCAAGGTCCTGGGGAGCTGGGGAGCATCTATAGCCATACTGGGGGCGTCTCTATCCATGGCCGGAGCTTGCGCCTCTGAGATAATATCTAGGCCCAGAGTTGTGTACGCCATGTCGAGGGACGGACAGTTCCTCAGGAGCTTCTCCAAGATCCATGAGAAGTTCCTCACCCCCTATGCATCCATAGCCCTCTACTCCATCCTAATGATCCTGTATGAGCTCTCTGGCTCTTATGTATGGCTCGTTAAGGTGGTGACGATACCAACACTGATATTCAGCCTCCTGATGTACTTGGGAATATTCAGGCTTAGGAGGCAAGTCTATGTACCGAGGCTCTTCAGCTCTCTGGGGCACCCGATCACGACAGTCATAGTGATAGCGGTCTATTCCTACGTTATCTACTCGCTCTTCCTAGATGATCCGTTAACCTCCCTTCTCAGCCTAGTGGTAGTTTTTACGGGATTACCTTTCTACCTATGGTGGAAGGAGAGATGGAGGTCATAGAAGGCTATTATATGAGGATGGGAAGCACAATCTTCTACGCTAAGGGCATCGAGCATCCACCGGGAAAGGTCGTTGCCTACCCGAAGTATGTCCTCGATCCAAGAGGAGACAGGAGAGATAGGGAGGGAAGGAGGTACAGGAAGCTCCCAACTCAAGATGAACAGCTCGAGTACCTGAAGAGTTGCTGCAGGGAATATCTCGTGGAAGATCCCTATATAGGGGAGAGGGTGCCGGAAATACCTCTCAGTTCCTTCGATGAGATATACGACCCCTTGGAGAGGGCTCAAGAACTGCTAGCTGGCAATCCTCAGGGAGTAGAGAGGGAAGCCATCCAGATGATCTTAGACTTGGGCCCTGATAACATAGGGATATCCGGATCCATCCTAGTGGGCCTGCACAATGAGTCTTCCGACATAGATCTAGTGGTGTACGGGAAGGAAGAGGGGAGGAGGATCTATGAGACCCTAAGGAAGAAGGTAGAGGAAGGTGTATATTACAGGAAATATTCTGAGAAGGATTCTAGGGCCCTCTATGAGAGGAGGATCAGGGAGACACCGCTATCATGGTACGATTTCATGAGGCAAGAGAGGAGAAGGATCCTTGAGGGCTATTATAGGGGAAGAGAGTACTCAATAAGGCTGGTCAGGCCAGAAAGCTCTTACGGTTCCAAAACGGTTAGGAAAGTAGGTGAAGCCCAGCTGCAGCTGGAGATTACGGATAGCGAGGAGTCCATATTCACCCCATGCATCTACGGCGTTCGCGTCTTGGAAGTATCGGATGGCCCCGGAGAAGGGAACGATGTGAGCTTCATCTACAGCCTGAGGGAGAGGTTCACGGAGATAGCTTCCGAAGGCGATGTGGTCGAAGCGAGGGGCAAAGTAGAAGTATGGAACTACATCGGTACAGGAAGGAAGGCTACTCTCCTGTACTTGGGGGAGAGAGGGGATTATATGAGAGTGCTAAACTGAACCAAGCTATAGGCTAGGATGTAAAAGCAGACTAGAATGGAATTAATGAGTTGTAGATGAGGTGAGGTAAAATGAGATGGTCTCGTTCTCGTACATTCATTTACTTTTATCCCTATCCCTATCTCTCATTATCTATCAATTCACATTCATTCCCCAGTGCGATTAGAGTTTCAATATGTTGGATCTGGGATCTATTCTCTCTAGCCCTGGAACGTTATCGTATGTACTGTCGAAGGAGACGATCTTACCGTCTAGGTAGAGAGCCGTTGCGGCATAATGGGAATCGAAGAAGGAGAGCCCAAACTCCTGCCTGAGCCTGACACTTGTTATTACGATCTCAGGTACGAGTGGTATGAAGCTCACGTTAGGCAGGGAAAGGAGGGCAGACATCACTTCAAGGAGTCTGTCCTCCACTCTCTGAGATCTATATATGAGTTCCATTTCCAACAGGGTTACTCCAGAGATATCCAATTTCAACTTTCCCTCCTTCAGTTTATGGAAGATCTTCTCGGCAATATGATGATTCTCGTCGTTCTCGTTCATGTAAGCGAAGATAACGTCGTTCTCTATGAGCACCACTATACTCCCGCCTCCTTCTCCGCCAGATACTCAGCTTCCCTCCTAAGCTCCTTGAAGGACCTTTTAATGTTGAGGGATCCCTTAAGTACTTTGAAAGGGTCTTCAGGAATTGGTACTATCTCTATCTTATCGCCCAAGCTTATCAGAAGCACTTTCTTTCCCCTGATAATTCTCCTCAACCTTTTAGGTATGGTGATCCTGCCTTTCTCATCAAGTTCCACTATGCTCATAAGATGACATTTAAGTGGGAACATAAAAATATGATCTGAAGTGAGTGGGCTAAATCATCTCAAATAATACAAAAGTCCCACTCATAGATCCCTAAAGGCAAGGCCTGAGATTGGCTAAGGGAGATACATTTCGAATCGCAGGTGAGGAGCCTCTTGAGGAGTTCTATGGGATTGATTAGCTCTATATTCATCTCAGCGTGTGGTATGAGGCTTACACGTAGCCATATCATTCAACTGTCTGATCAGGTCACCTAGTTTGATATCGCGTATATCTAAGCAAGATGCATTACCTCGGGAGCCGAGTAGGATAGGATACTTTCGCGAGCTCGATTATCCTAGGACCTCTATCCCTAAGGGATCAAGCCCTCTATTCAAGATGTCCCTATCGAACGTCACGAACCTGTCAGCTTCAATGATTTTAGCTAGGGAAGCATGTATGAGATCGAGAGTCTTCAGCTTGAGATCCCCGGAGAGTAAAATGGAGAGGTCAAGGGCCTCATTGAAGTCGGCCTCCTCAACCTTGGCTTTAGACCTCCTTATCGCATATTCGGCCAGCGGTACGGGATCGTCAGATAGCCTAGAGAAGACCGAGTATATCTCCACGACTACTAGCTTCGATATAACTGGGTCCCTCAGGGACCGCTCTAGGTTCACCGCCCTCTCATGATTCACATCGCTCTTCACCGCTAGGGAAATGATGTAACTAGTGTCTAAGTAATCCACTCGCTTCTCTCCCTCCTCACGAATTCGGCTAGGTCCA
>JAVALV010000107.1:0-4832 GCA_032159055.1 Thermoproteota archaeon
ATTTCCCTCCTTCTGTTCTTCTCATCTCTTTACGGCGCTTACCTATGGAAGCCCAAGTGGCTTGAAACATTACTAAAGGAGATGTTTGGTAAGAAGGTCATACCTCCATCCATAAGCCCATGGGTACTGTCGACGGTCATATTCATGAACAACTTCAGGGTGATACTGGCTACCGTTGGAATGGCGCCCCTCCTATTCATGCCCTTCCTAGTGCTCATAGCTAATGGAGCTCTTGTGGGCTTGGTCATATCCATATCTAAGATGGGAAGCATCAGAGCCTTGGGCTTCATACTCCCTCATGGGGTTCCAGAGCTTACAGCGATATTCATCGCTTCATCTATAGCCCTAATGGTTATTAAGGAGATAATTAGCCCCTCTCAACCAGATAGAGCTTCCTCTATTGGAAATATCCTAAAGGGGAAGGTAAACCTCATGATATTCTCTACGATCTTACTTATCTATGCGGCACTAATAGAGGGATTCATTACAAGGGAGCTTGGAGGTAGCACGGTAAAAGCGACTCTCTTCTCCCTAGTAGAAGCTATAGTTCTATACTCCTATCTATTGTTCGGTTCTCGTATTCATAGGAAGTGATTAGAATAAATCATGCTGAATCGGATTAAATTAAATCGAAATTAGGATAAATATTTAGATAGAAAGGTAGGCCCCTAGTATCCTTCTGATGAGCTATATCCCTGGAGGATTCAGAACCATCCATCACCGGATGTGATCTACCGAGAACGCTACATGTTAGTAGGGCGTTTCAGAATGCCTCATTGGATAAAGAGGCCAAGGACAGGGAAATGCTACTCGGATCATTTATAATCTAAATATAATTTGCTATTGTAAGGATGCCTCCCGCAATAATCTTGGCAGCTGGAAAGGCTACGAGAATGAAACCCTACTCATCAGAGGTGCCGAAAGCCCTCTTCGAGCTCGCACCAAACCTGACAGTCCTAGATCTCACAATAAGATGGTTGAGAGAGGAGGGAATTGACGATATAATCATAGTCACTAGGCCCAGTCTCTCAAGGTTCTTCGTAGAGAGATACGGAGAATCGGTAAGGGTGATCCCTACTGATAGGGAGGAGGGATTCGGTAACCTCTATTCCATGTTCGCTGGAATGAAGGAAGTAAACTCGTCAGAATACCTAGTTCTCATGTCAGACCACATTTTTGAGCCAGAGATCCTAAGGAGAATGATTAAAAAGGGAGGAAGAAGGGCATTTACCCTTTCTCTAGATAGGAACCCTCCTTGGGATAAATTAGAGGAGGGATTAAAGGTAGTTCTGGAAGATGGCGAGATAAAAGAGGTCGGGAAGGGAGCAATACCTCATTACGGGATAGACACTGGTATATTCTACTGCTCAGGTAGGGCTCAGGAGATAGTAGAGGAAACTATAAGGGAGCTAGGCCCAACTGCGACAATAGCAGACGCTCTCAGGAGGGCCATATCTCGGCGAGAAATTTCCTATGTTGATGTAACTGGCCTTCTCTGGATGGATGTGGATACCCCGGAGGAGCTAGAAGAAGCTAGAAAAATGCTTCCTGCGATCCTCAGAAGAAGCTTGGTCAAGCCTGGCGACGGGCCTGTCTCTAGGTACCTGAATAGGCCCATATCGACTAGGATCTCCGTTCACATGTTTATGAAAGGTATATACGTGAGCCCTAACATGATTTCAGCTATAGCTTTCCTCCTCATGGTTATATCCGGTCTCATGATATACCTGAATATAACGCTGCCAGCGGCCATCCTGATACAGTTGTCCTCTATAATAGATGGTATGGATGGAGAAATAGCCAGGCTATTCCAAACGGCCAGTAAGTTCGGAGGTCTCCTAGACTCCTTCCTAGATAGATATTCTGATCTCATCATAATAGGAGCTATGGGAACGGCGATAAGCTTCAATACCCCTTGGGAAGTGCTGGTCTATGCCGTTGCATCGGGTAACGTCTTCGTGACGAGCTACGTATCCCATCTAGCTGGATGGAAATCCGAAAGTGTAGCTGGTGCTAGGGCATGGAGTCCCGCCGGAAGAGATGTTAGGCTGCTTATAGCTGCCCTTCTTACGCCATTCGGACTGTTTTGGCCCTTCATATGGTACATGGCAATAGTACCCCTGTTATTTTCCCTCTACATCCTGTCGAGGATTAGGTTTGCGAGAAAGCCTCCGGAGCTAGAAAGGAGGAAGCCCCGTCCAGAGGTTAGGGTCAAGAAAGTAAGGAGGAAGGTTACTCCTCTAGAGGCTAACTTAAAGGTTCTCATCTCCTCCTCAATAAAGCTCTTCTTGTGGATACTGATATTAAGGCTCATTTATCGCGCCTTTGCCGATATAGGTTCCATAGAGGTACTCGATATCTCGATAAAATTGTCTCTCATCTTCTACTTGGCTGAGCTCGTCGGGGTCATATACTTCGGTTATAGGATACTCTTATCAACGAAGTTCCTCTTGGATTCGCTGTCCGGCTGGCTAGCTAAGGAGATGTACTTAGTGACGGAAGTAGCTGTCAGAAGGGCTCTAGCAGATATATTTTATCTATCTCTGCTTTCTCTTCTCATATGGTTCGTTCCTAGTTACTTGAAAGCTTTCCCCCTAGGAGAAGTAGCTTCTAAGGTAATAATAACAGTGCTTCTATTTCTATTCCTGATCTTCTTCTATGATCTAGCTAAACTTTTCTATAGGAGCTTTAAGGGCTTCTTCGATAGGCAGATAGCGAGAATTGCTGAGAAGATCTCATCTATGGCGGAGGAACATGAGGAATGATGGTTGAACCAGCAAATGCTGTTAACGAGGGAAAGGAAAGAGGAATGGAGAGAAGAAAAGAGGTTATATTGCTATCACCAGTATAACATAAGGAAGATGCTTACCCTAAAGGTCCATGATCCGGTGATAGCGAGATCTCTTGTGAGGTTCGCCCTTGAAGTCCAAAGAGCCTTCAGCGATAGGCTCGTGGCTCTCTACATAGCCAGGCATCCCTCGATCGAGATAGATGGCTACAACGCACTCATAGTGTTGAAGAACGCCAAGCCGGAGGATCAGGAACTCGCAATTAAACTCGCAATCGAATCATGCAGGGATCTGAAGCCGGAGGATCAAATAGCTCCATTGGTGGTGGGAGAGGAGGAAGTTGAAGGCAAGATCTCCACAGAGTTTCGCAAGAAAGTCTAGGATCCTACTTCATCAGGCGGAAGTAGACCTCTCACAGGGATGCAACGAAAAATCAGCTAGTGCCTCATATTTTGCCGTGGAAAACGCAATTAATGCCCTTTCGCTGAAGAGGCAGGGAAATATACCCAGAGGATACAGAAGCAGGCTTGCTCTCATGGGCAGGTGGTTTCCCGAAGATGTATCTGAGTTCGATAGTATGCATAGAGTGCGCGTCAGAGCAGATCACTGGGACGATCTGATATCAAAAGAAGAGGCAAGGAAGCAGCTGGATGAAGCGAAAAGGATGATAGATAAAATACTCTCCATTATATAGGTAGGTAAGGGTCTTAGGAAGAGCATACCGTCTATTGGTCTAAATAAAATGAAATGAAATGAAATAGAGTAGAGTAAAGTAAATAAAGATAAAAACAGCATTATGACTCATCTGCTTTAAAAGACTCTTAAATAAAATAATCTATTCATCCCAAAATCCCTCATCTCTAATTATGGGAATCAGATATTTTGCGATATTGGTGACATGAATGGAGACCTTCTCATATACCTCCCTAGCATAACTCTCCGTGACCACCTTAGAGGCAGGAATGCCCTTTCCTTCGTATCCATACATAGCTGGTCCCCTGATCGCTGCCAGCTCTGAAACAAGAGAGGCAAGCTCCTCCACATTTATCATCAGATCCTCAGGGAGCCTATCCTTTACAGATAGCAAGACAGGACCTACATCATGGGATCTCGGATACTCAATGGCTAAGGCTCTGAGCAAAGATTTAGCAGCCATTTCCAAGGATTCCTGCGATCTTCTTACACATAGGGGATAATCCTCCTTGCTTAGCGCAGCTCTAGCTTCTTCTAGACATGAAAGAGAGCGCTTAAGATAATCTGCGGCCATTTCCAAGTTTATCAAATTTCTACTACCTCTCCTAGCTTAACATTAGGCTTGAGAATCCAATACCATCCATTTTCTGTCTTTATCCTTCTAGCTCCCATCTCAGTGAGCTTTCTCCTAAGTCCTTCCAATAGCTTCCTCATGAAGTTATCACGGTCGTAAACTATTATTGACTCCTCGACCATATCGAGGAGTATTGGGGGATGCATCTTCACTTCATCTACCGTCAAGACTACCGGCGAGATGGGCCTTGGAAAGCCCGGTGGGGGATCGATTGATCTTGACAGAGTTGCTGATAACCTCAACCTGTCTCCCTGAAGGTTCCTCACCACGATGAGAACGTCTAAATCGCTCCCCTCTCTAACATCCCCCCTCGCGAATGAGCCGAACACCACTATAGAGACTAGATCATTGAGCCTGCGAGCGACGGGATCTATTAGCCACTTCCATTTCCCATCCATTTCCCAACTATGAGATCTCTGATTAACTAAATAAATAATTTAGGCATTAAGTTAAGTAAAAACTGAGTAGGCCCATGAAATCCTACACGTCCTTAAAGGGCAGCTGCTGTCAGCTTGAAATTACCTTCACAGCTGCCGCTTTCACCGAGAGGGTAAACTCCTTACCCCTGACAATTGATAACTCTTCCAAAGCCTGCTTAGTCACTACAGATTTGACAGGGATTCCTTTCACATTAAAGGTGACCAAATAGGCTGGATCTCTGAATTCCACCTCTTCTACAGTTCCTTTAAAGATATTGCGGGCACTTATATTCCCTA
>JAVALV010000108.1:0-2811 GCA_032159055.1 Thermoproteota archaeon
GTGTGCTCTTCCGATCTATGGAGCTTGCACCTAGGGATGTGGTCTCTAAGGCTGAGATGACAGAGATATTAGAAGGTAGAGGGTTTGAAGGTCCTGGTGGGCTTGATTACGTTTTACTTGATATGAGACATCTTGGTGAGGACAAAATAAATGAAAGGCTTCCTCACATAAGGGAGACAGCGATCAGATTTGCAGGCGTTGACCCCGTAGAGGAGCCAATGCCGGTGAGACCCGTTGCCCATTACAGCATGGGAGGGGTGCACGCTAACATTTATGGTGCTACTCCTGCTAGAGGGCTCTGGGCTGCAGGAGAGGTAGCTTGCATCAGCTTGCACGGAGCTAATAGGCTGGGAACGAACTCCTCCATTGATTGCCTAGTTTACGGCATGCTAACTGGGAGGCAAGCAGCTGAGTATGCCATGAAAAATCATATAAGGGATGTTTCGCCGGAAAAAGTCGCTAATGAGGAGAAGAGGATCTTTGATCGTATCCTTAAGGGCGCTACAGGTGAGAATCCATATCAGATCAGGAGGGAAATGCAGGACACAATGTCCAAACACGTATATGTATTTAGAGATGAGAAAGGACTTAAAGAGGCAATTAAAAAGCTTAAAGAGCTGAGAGAGAGATTCGGTGAAGGCCATGTGGCCGATAAAAGTAGGGAGTACAACACGAACCTAGTTCACGTCCTTGAGTTAGATGCTATGCTTGAGGTAGCTTATGTAGTTGCCAGAGCTGCCTTAAACAGAACTGAGACCAGGGGAGCCCATACCAGATTAGATTATCCCAAGAGAGATGATAAGAACTGGCTGAAGCATACCTTGATAGCTAGAGGGCCTGATGGCGAACCACAGTTCAGCTACCTTCCCGTGGTGATAACTAAGTGGCCTCCCAAAGAGAGGAAGTATTGAGGTGATTATATGGGGGCTGAAAGGGAGTATGAAGAGTATTACGCTAAGAATATGAGGGGAATTTCTGGTTGGTTTAAAGTGAGGGCTTATACGTTGGAAAGATGGCTTTACGCAGCTCATAGGGTAACGGGAGTTCTCATAGTCCTATGGATCATAACCCACCTATACTATGTGGGTTGGCACCCAGGTGTATGGTGGGATGCATTGCTCGGTTTAGTGATTACATTCCATGTAGCTAACGGTATCAGACTTATCTTAGTTGAGCTAGGGCTGGGAATAGGCAAACCATTAAGGATAAAGAAGCCCTCTCAGAGGCCAGTATCTATAGAGGGAGTACAGAAATATATTATAGTTGCTTCTCTCGCGCTATTCATCATACTTGCTGTAGTCTGGTCATACTATGCCCTTCTAGTTAAGCCTCTAATGGGAGGGTGAGGTGATATCCATGAGAGAGTCTACGATCATGTTTCTTCACTATTTTGCCGCTATAGTGATTATTATAACAGGGCTTATCCATTTATTAGCGAATAACGATCCAACAATAGGTCCTTTGATAAAAAATAATACAGCTCTTTATGTGGGCAATATGGCGATATTCCTAGCTGCCCTTCTCTACCATGCCCTAAATGGTGTGAGAGTTATATTAATCGAAATGGTACCTAACAGGTGTTGGACCAAGTGGATAGGTTGGGGCCTCCTTATAATAGGGATTATAGTATACGCAGCTGGACTCCAGGTTTTGCTGATGGCTCTCGGCTTAGTATGAGGTGATAAGGATGGCGGAAGCTAAAGAGTTTGTTCTTCCTCCAGAGGTAATAGAAGAAACTATAAAGGCATCAAAGGAATTATGGAAGCCCATAGGGAAGGTAAAGTTCAGGATATATCGCTATAATCCTAAGGAAGATTATGCTCCTCACTGGGAAGAATATGAAGTTGAGGTTTCTAGGGGGACTACTGTCCTAGATGCTCTCCTCTTCATAAAAGGTGAAATAGATTCTACGGTTAGCTTTAGATATTCTTGCAGGATGGGGCTATGCGGTTCCTGTGCCATGATGATAAATGGGAAGCAGATGCTCGCTTGTCAGACTAGAGTCGTCGATGTAGCGGGAGAGAAAGGTGTTGTGGAGTTAAGACCTCTAGATAACTTTCCTGTAGAGAGAGATCTGGCTGCTGACTTCATTAAGTTCTTTGAGAAGCATAAGGCAGTAAAGCCTTACATAATAAGGAGAGATGAAGTTGAACTAAATTACCCCACTGGGCCTTATAAACAGCCTCCTGATGAATATGCGAAATTCTACCAATTTACAGACTGTATTAAATGTGGCGCATGTCTATCAGCCTGTCCTACAGCTGCTACTGATTATGAATACCTAGGACCTCAAGCTCTAGCTCAGGCTTACAGGTATAGTATAGACAACAGGGATGAAGGGTTCAATGAGAGGTTAGCTGTAATAGATACGGCGCATGGATGTTGGCGTTGTCATTTCGCTGCTTCATGCTCAGATGTATGTCCCAGAGGAGTTGATCCTGCCCAGGGAATACAGCTACTTAAGGGCCTCATAATAAAGAAGAAGCTAGGCTACAAGATGCATAGACCAGCTGAAGCTTTGCCTGCTAAGGTTAAGCCTAAGGAGAAGGGAGAGTAACCCTCCTCTCTCATACATTTCATTTTTACTCTTTATAGCATAGTTACTCCTTATAAATTGGTTCTTCTCTGTTAATTTGGGAGATGAGGAAGATTAAGGGCTGATTAATGAAGATTTTGCCGAGTCCTGATCCCTTATAATGTTTTTATCCTAGAAATGGAGTCCTGAGACATTGGATGGGATATATAGGATGAGAAAGGACGGAATTATGGTAAAATGTTAAAGTAGTACTGAGTATGCCCTAGGACTTGCTT
>JAVALV010000109.1:0-5564 GCA_032159055.1 Thermoproteota archaeon
ATGAAATGGAAGAAGATAATATTACCCCTCAGCTTAAGGGGGGTCAGCTATGGCTTCATCCTCACTTTCACCTTGAGCTTCGCTAGTTTTGCAGTGCCCCTTCTCCTGGGAGGGCCTGGCTCGAGAACGCTTGAGGTAGAAATATACTCCCTTTACAAGGTGTTTCTCGATGAGGGCAAGGCCTCGGCTGCGGCAATTCTCCAGCTGCTTGTAACGTTCTCCCTATCCCTCCTCATGAGCAGGGAATCAAAGGCAGCTAGAGCTATGGAGCTCAGGAGGAGAAAGAACATCCCAAGATCTCTCCTTCCAGCACTAATATTACCATATGCCCTCTCCTTAATGGCCCTCTACCCGATAGGGTACCTCTTCCTCAGGTCGTTAGTGAGCCCGTATACGGGTAAGCTAGATCCCCTCATCTACCTGGCATTCCTCGTCCCTAGATACGATCCCATCCTCGGGGCTTCTACCATCAGACCCCTGCTGAACAGCCTGTTCTTCGCGTTCATGACGGCGCTGACCGTCTTGACGATATCATCGCTAATCCTCCTATCTGATAAGGCTAGGATCTTGGCTAGGGATCTCTCCATACTTCCCCTAGGTACCTCCTCCATCACGCTGGCCTTGGGGTTATTCCTATTCAGCTCTAAGCTGGGAATTCCAGGTTGGATCGCCATGGTGATGAGCCACATCCTCATAGCTTTTCCCTTTGCAATAAGATCCCTTGAATCTGGTGTCTCTGGAATCTCCCCTCACCTCATGGATGCTGCCGAGACCTTAGGAGCCAGTAAGCTGGATGCCATATTCAAGGTGCTGCTTCCAGCTGCCTTGCCAGCGGTTCTATCAGCGGCTTTCTACTCCCTAGCTATCTCTCTATCGGAAACTTCTGCATCAACTCTGCTTGCAACCCCCGAAACGTTAACATTAACAGTAGCTGCCTTGAGATACTCTGGGGCGAGGAGGTTCCAGCTAGCAGCAGCTGCATCCTCCATGGTCATGGTCCTCACTTGGATTTTCCTCCTGGTGAAGTCTAGGATAGAGGTCGGTTTACCATGGCTGAGATCAGAGTAATCGGCATTAGGAAGAGATTCGGTGACACGGTAGCTCTAGATGGAGTGGATTTGTTCATACCGGATGGTGTCATAATGGCCGTGGTGGGTCCGAGTGGTAGTGGGAAGACCACCCTCCTCAGGGTGATAGCGGGCTTGGAAACCCCAGATTCCGGGAAGGTGCTCTTCGATGATCGGGACGTAACACGACTCCCGAGCTCTGTTAGGAATGTAGGGATGGTGTTCCAAGATCTAGCACTTTTCCCCCACATGACAGTCTTGGAGAACGTTATGTTCGGCTTAGAAGCTAGGGGGTTTGGCAGGGGAGAATCGATTAGGATAGCCAAGGAATTTCTAGAGTTATTGAGGCTCGATGGATTGGAGAGGAGATATCCCCACCAGCTCTCAGGAGGGCAGCAGCAGAGGGTAGCCATAGCTCGTGCCCTAGCACCAGATCCTGATGTAATACTGCTAGATGAGCCCTTCGGTTCCCTGGATGCCAAGTTAAAGGAAGAGCTCCTCTGGGAGATAAAGAAGCTATGGATGAAGAGGAAGTTCACGGCGCTTCACGTCACTCACGATCAAGCGGAGGCGATGTCTTTAGCTGAAAGGCTTGCTGTGATGAGGAACGGTAGAATAGTGAGGGAAGGTAGCGTAGACGATGTTGTCATGGATCCTAGGGACGAGTTCGTGGCTCGTTTCCTAGGAGCTAATGTGATAGAGATGAAGGAAGTGAAGGAAGGCCTCTATTCCTTGGATAATTTTTCTATCGATTATAAACCTGGGTTACAAGCTATTAAAGTAGGATTCTATCCGGAGGACGTCGAACTCGGCCCCGGTATAAAGGTTAGGATTGTGGCATCCTCGAGGCACCGATCCGGATACAGGGTTATAGTTGAAGATGAGGGGAGATCCCAGTTCGAGCTTTGGCTCCCGTCAATTCCTGGAAATACCTTTGAAATGAGGCCGAGAAGGTGGTTCGTGCTTAAGGGTTAATTATATCCCTTCTTCTTTCCTTTTCCCTTCCTCTTCTTTATGTGATCCTCTCTCCTCTTGGCGGTTCACTTCATGTACCTCCTGAGCCATTCACCCATCGGATAGATGAGCATGAGGATGTATGCAACCTGAAGTATTGGTTTGAACGATATGGCAAGCGTAGTTAGGGCAGAGAAGAAGGTAGCAGCTACAGCTAACGATATGGCCTGAGATCTTGCAACAGCTGCTAGAAGAAACACGAAGCCTGTTTCATATTTGAATCTGAGTAGCTTCAGTCCAGCTAGGGCTAAAACTGTTTGGATTACGTAGAACGATAGAAGGGAGACCACTATCATTATTATCACTATAGGGTACTGTATAACAGTTCTGGCTGCCTTGAGGGAGGCTATGAATACTATTAGCAATATACCTAGTGAGGAGAAGCCCGGTAGCACCTTCTTCAACGTGTTAAAGTATCTCATGCCCTTTCTCTTTATTACGAGTTTCCTAGTGTAATAGCCTAGAGCAAGGGGAACCAGTATATATAACAAGAGGGCTAGAAATAGCTTGAGGAGATCTATCCGAAGAGCGGAGCCCAAGAGGAATTTTGTCAGCACCGGGGAGAGGAAGGGTATCGATAGGAGGCCTATTACAGCAACTACCAGAGCATCCTCAACACTCGCTCCAGCAATCCCAGACCATCCTATGAGCATATTACTGCAAGGGATCGTACCTACGAGTATTAGAGCAGCATAAAGCTCTGGAAATGGTCTCAGCATGGATTTCGCCACAGCAAAGGCAATAAGAGGCCCTATCCCATAGGCATAGAGGAGAGATGCTCCTATCAACTTATAGTTCTTGGCGGAAGATCTCAGCTTCTCAACAGCAAGCCTGATCATCATGGGATATAGCATGAGAAAGACTGCAATGATGCTGATCGGCCTCATTATGCCTTTCTGAACAGTAATCAGACTTCCAAGCATGATCGCTACTATTATGTCCAATGCGACGTAGAGGTAGAGATGCCTCCTCATATCAATGAGGATGCGGCCAAGCGCTCCAAATGGAACTCTTTCTCTCATAGAAGGATCTCTCTCCCTTAAAATTAAATACCTTCTCCCTCGATCTTTGATTTCACGATTGAACTGAGCTTCATGCCATATATCAGCATGCTAAGGTAACGGGAGGGATGCTTCCTTGGAGGTAGCTCGATCTTAGGTGTTGATGCGATAACATGTAAGGAAGCATCTTTTTAGGCTTTCCATTACTTGCTTCCTGTATGAGCAAGAAACTAGAGAGGTTTGAAACGCTAAGGGATGAGATGGAGAGGGTAATAAAACCTTTCGTGAAGCTCAAGATATACAAGCCCGAAGGAGTGAACCCCCAAGATCATGCAAGATTACCGGGCGATCCTGACTTTAGGAAGAGATTGGAGAGACTCGTTTCCCTCTACATAAGAGGTAAGAAAGAGGGGTTCTTCGCAGCTATCCTCCCAATAAAGCTACCTTCAGAAGTAGCGAGTAGATTGGAGGAAGATGAGAGCTTCATCAAAGAAGTTAATAGATTAGCTAAGGAAGTGGCTGGTAGGGATGAGCTGGATTCACCTGACTGATCCCCAGCTAGCAGTTCTCGGGGTGTTTCTCCTATCGATACTGCTCCTCGTGACGGAGAAATATCACAGGGCAACCTCGGCCATGATATCAGCGGCCCTAATGGTCTATTTTGGTGCTTACGTCTACCATATTTTTGATCCCAACTCCGTGTTCAAGTTCATAGATTGGCACACCCTCCTCTTCATAGTGGGTGTCCTAATCCTGGTGGAAGGGCTTTCAGAGTCGGGCCTTTTCCAGGCCATTGGTATAGCAGTGGTGAAGGCCTTAGCTAAGAGGAGAGACCTTCTTTTCATCTCCTTCATGTTCCTCACGCTGGCAGTCACCCTTTTCCTAGCGAATTTCCCAGCAATGCTCATAATGGGAGCAATAACAACATCGCTCAAGGATAAACTGGGACTCAACGTCAAGAAGTGGATCGTATACGAGGCAGTGATATGCAACAGCGGAGCTATGGGCTTAATGATAAGCAGCATACCCAACCTCATAGTTGCGCTCAACTTCGGAATAAACTTCAATGAGTTCATGTTCTACTCCTTGCCACTCTCACTCATCCTAACAGGTCTAACTGCGCTCATAGGTGTAGCCAGTGGGGGTTTGTATGAAAGGGAGGCGTCTTTCTCAATAGAACCCACAAAGCCGTTTAAGAAAGGTAAGCTCCTGAGAGCTTCCTTCATTTTCCTAGCTTTTCTGGTCTTAATAGTTCTGAACCTTCCTGAGCTTCCCATGGATCTGGTGGCATTCCTTATGGCGGCATTCATGCTCTGGTTGGGAGGAGCGGATCCAGACAGCATATTCTCTAACGTTGATTGGTCGACGGTTTTCTTCCTCGCATCATTCTACGTGGTAGTGGGCGGGGTAGAGTCCGCAGGGTTACTGGACTATGCATCTGTCATGCTTAAAGGGCTGTACGCACCTCTTACATTTCTCACCGTCGTCATATGGACTTCAGGGTTAATGAGCGGGTTTGTAGACAACATCCCCGTGGCCCTGACCTTTACATCTCTCCTGAAGACCCTCCCTTCTAACCTAGGAGGTAGGGCCTATGCCTTTGCAGTTGCATTGGGATCGAATATAGGGGGAAACCTGACCTACTTCGCGTCTCCCCCATCTCTAGTGGCTTCCAGCATACTGCAAAAGGAGGAAGGGATATCACCAATGGAGTTCACCAAGTACAGCGCTCCCTTAACCCTCCTCCATTTAGTGGTAAGCGAATTCTATCTAGTGCTTGTCTTTGGACTTATCTGACTCTGTAAGCCTCCCTATTATCTCAGATAGGGCATCTATCAAGGATTCATAGCTCAACCTTAGGATGGAGTATACCGTCTTAACTAGATCATAGAGGAACACTATGGCCAGCAGGAGGAATACGAGGGCTAGAGCTCTGACAACTATATCTGGGACCAGCTTTAGGAATGGAGAGAGACCAAACCATCCCAAACCTAGTGAGATAAGATAGAGGAAATCTAATCCTATCCTCCTCAGGTTCCCGGAACTACCGAGATTGAACTTCCTGGCTAAAACGTCTGTAAGTATATCTAGGAAGAAGAGAGAATCCCTGAGTATCCAATAGCCGTAATACACTATGGTTATTAACCTAATTGTCCCTAGAACCTCCGAAGTGTCTGTTTGGAAGCCGAAGAACGTGAATGAAAGACCACCAAATACAGCATCTAATATCGTTAGGATAAACAGCACCAGGACGAGCTTTATCGAGGATCCGAGGAGCCTCCTTATCCTATTCCTCAGTTCTTCCCTCTCCATTCTCATCACTCCTTTAGACTTCCAAGATTTATAAGCTCGCATGATGCTGCCCTGAGAACGGATGAATGGAGGAAAAGCCGTGTGGAAGCAGGAGCGGTTCCCTACCCTCCCTAGAAATGAGAACAAGTTTTTAACAGTATAATTCAGATATCGTCGGTATAGATGGAAG
>JAVALV010000110.1:0-6212 GCA_032159055.1 Thermoproteota archaeon
ATTCAGAGATGATTGGGATAGGCTTAGATGCGATGTCCCCCGAAATCTTTAAGCGGGTAAGGAAACCAGGGACTTGGCTCTCCTATATGACCTATATTAAAAACGCTCTGAAAGTCTTCGGTAAAAAGAAGGTTCATGTCCACTTAATAGCTGGTATGGGCGAGAATCCAAGGGATGCCATCAAGTTAATGACCAAGATACATAAGCTTGGAGCGGAAATTGCTCTATTTTCCTTCACTCCAGTAAGAGGAACTCCTATGGGAAAGAATAGCCCCCCTAGGATCGAATATTATAGATTCCTTCAGATCATCCGCTACTTTCTAAGCGAAGGAATGCCGCTGAAAGAGATAATAAGGTTAGATCCGGACGATTATAAGGATGCATTTCTGACAAGCGGCTGTCCCTTCTGTAATAGACCCTTCTATAATGAAAGACCAAAAGGGCCTATATACAATTTTCCAAGCAAGAAGCTCTTAGAAGATAACTGGGAGCATGTTCGTGAGGAGGTGAAGAGATCTCTTGGATACATTAGGTTTCTTCCCTAAGAAAAAATTCATTGAGATTAGCCTTACCGGACATTTCTGTCCATTAAACTGTCCTATGTGCCGAGGAAGATGGCTAAACAGCATGATTCCAGCTACAACTCCTGAGAAACTTGTTCTATTAGGGAAGTACTATTGGAAAAGAGGAGCTAGGGGAATGCTGGTAAGTGGTGGACTTACAGAAGACGGGAAGTTACCTATAAAACCATTTTTAGGTGCATTAAAGGAGCTGAAGAAAATGGGATACCTAATTAATGTCCATACAGGGATCGTTGATAAAGAAGAAGCCCTGTTATTATCAGAAGCTGGGATAGATCTGGCAGATTACGAACTAATACTGGATAGGGAGGCTATCTCTAAATCCAAAGGACTAGATATTAATCCAGAACGTTTTGTGAAAGGAATGGAGCTTCTCTTAAATGAATCAATAGAAGTAGTTCCTCATTTAGTCGTAGGACTTCCTGGTTCATCTGATAATTGGATTAAGAGGGCTTCCCAGATTATAAAAGAACTTAATATCAATAGGGCAGTAGTGCTCGCATTCATACCGACTATCGGCACCCCTCTAAGCAAAGAGAGGCCACCTGATCCTGAAGAAGTTAAGAGAGCTGCTTATATCCTATCAAAGGTATCTAAAGTTAGTTTAGGATGTATGAGGCCTCCATGGCTGAAAAGAGAGATAGATTCTCGTGTCTTAGGTATTGTTGATAGAATAGCGAATCCGCATCACTCTCTCAAGCTAAATAAAGTTTATGCATGTTGCTCTATACCTGATAAATTGATAGAAACTTTTATTCAGTAGGTTAACGCATTAAAATCCCTGCAATTCTCTTAATCAAGGGATTTCTCAGGCAATGGAGTAAGTCCCTTGTCGGGTAAAGAGAGAAAGATTTCTTGACCTCAGAGTCCATTCTAATGCTCAAATCTTCCATTTTATCTTTGAGTTCCTGTATGGACGTGCCCCTCTCCACAGCCTTCAATACCTCTCTGTCCAGTAAAACTCTCTCTTTGGCTAGTTCATACGCTTCTTCAGATATCATTCCCTCACTTAACTTTACTTTATTCAGTTCCTCGTATGCTATCAATGAAGAATCAACAATATCTTGCCTACTCATCCAATAAGTCCTGTAATTTAAGGAGTATTTCCAATGATATGATGTAAGAGCTTCCCTATAGCTCTCAAAATCTTTGAATAATATCTTATAACCAAAGATCTCTGGATGCATGAAAGCTTTGCTCCCCGGATCAATGAATGGTGCCAAGGGGGATACAAATGCATTCACTCTCTTTGATATCTCTCTAACTTTAGAGAAATACTTTGCTACTAAGTGAGAATGGTCTGGCGTTTGCTTTGGAAGACCCATCATGAAGTATAGATCTAACCTAGTGAATCCTAATTCATCGACATGTCTTACCATTTTCTCCAGAGACTCATTACTGTAAGGCCTCCCAAAATTCATTCTAACCTCGTCAACTGGACTTTCCGGTGAGATTTGTAGGTAAACGCTATGGGAGGTTTCCCTCAAAAGTCTAAGGGTCTCCCTCGATGGAGGAGAGAAGAACTCGAAAATTAACTCGTTATCTAGATTAAGCTTCTTTAATAACCGAGAAACTTCCTCTACTCTACTACCATATCTCAAATCTCCAACGAAAAAGATGGGCATGGAGGATATATCAGCTATTCCCCGGACCTCGTCAACTATGGCTTTAGGTGATTTAAGTGCTAAATTAGATCTGGCAAAGAAGTCTCTATATGCTGTTTTAGATCCTCCACAAGTAATGCAATCGAAAGAACACCCCTTCACTGTCATTACAGCCGATATTGGGGCTTCTATGAAGGAACAGAATGGAACCCCCAATGCCATATCGTAGCATCTCATGAGATTCTTCACGAGAAACTTATGATCTATCTGGAACTCATCAAGGGAATTAGGTACCCATTCGATTGGATTTTCCCTTATTTTACCTGTTTTATCCCTCCAAATGATATTAGGTGTATTTTCAGGGCCTTCTTTGGCGAATTTCAGGAATGGAAGCTCGGTGCTATCCCCAAGCAATATTGCATCTATAAAGTCGTACCTTGTAATTATCTCATGGCGGAAGAATGTTGAGGAAAGCCCACCTAGTACGATCTTACTATCTGGATGGTATTTCTTGACTATCTTGGCTATCTCTATGGATCCATGGGCATGGACGAGCCAGTGAAGGTCTATTCCATATATATCGGCATCTAAGTTTTCTACGAATCTCTCTACGTCGAACTTCCTATCTCTGAGCATTTTAGATGCGACGTTATATATCCCAACCTTATAGCCATTCCTCTCCAAATAGGTAGCTAAGGTGAGGAACCCGTAGGGAACCATATCAAAGACAAAAAGGGAAGGAACTACCTCGCTTATAATGGAGGCATAGAGATATCTGTCTCTGAAATCGTACACACTCGGAGCATGTAGTAGTGCTATGTCCACTTTCAAGTTTCCACCAGTTCACGGAGGTACATTTTTTACTTAATGATTCTATACCCCCCGATCCTCTATGGAAGACCTTTCCCTAGGATTCAAGCTTCTCAGGAATTCTTTAATCCTGCTATTAGTATCTAGTCTAATTCCCCTAATTGTCATCGGTTCAGGGGGATCAAGCGTACTTATAAGCGGAGACATTGGTCAGATATACGGCCTAGCATACTCCCTTGAAGCCGACATTCTATCTTCTCTGATAGCTCTGGCCTCCATATTCCTGATGTACAAGGGATGGGGTGAGATGTGTCAAGGACTAGATGAGACCTTCTGTCTAGTCCAGAAGGTTATGAAGTACGGGGTAATGATATCAATACTCTTCCTTGCCGGGTTCGTTGCAGCAGTCTACACATCCTTGCCCACCATAATGAAGAGCCCCTTATCCATTGTAAGCAGTATGTCCACTTGGCTAGTCCTACTAATAATAGCGATGCTCGCATCTCTGTCGGTTTTCCTCTCTATAATATATGGATTTTATAAGCTAGGTTCACTTACCAACTCTAGAAATCTCAAGATAGGATCCGCTTTGCTTCTTATAGGGCCAATACTCTCATACGCATCTATAACAGTATCAGTGGCAATGACCTTACTGGCGCTCATAATACTCATAGCTGTAACGAATACCCTATCCAAGGCCGAAATAGAAGTAGAAGAGCATGAATTAGGACATGAATCTATAGAAAGTAGTCCTATCTTCAAAGAAGAACTTCCAGAGAAGGCCAAGGTTCCTCAAAGGAAAGCTGAACGTCCAAGAGAGATAAGTGAGTGGGAGGAAATGCCATTACCTAAGAAAAAGGTTGCTCGTCTCATAGGCCCTAATGGATTCTCTATTGATCTGAGGATAGGAATCAGAACCTTTGGCAGGAGGGATTTTGCCGGATATGTCTCAGACGAGGACCTTGACTATATATCGAGGAGACATTTCGAGATTAGAGGGACATCTCAGGGATACTTCATAAGGGATCTGGGCAGTTTAAATGGTACATGGGTTAATGGAAGGAAGCTAGCGAGAGGAGAATCCGTTAAGTTGTCAGATGGTTCTTTAATAGATGTAGCAGAAGTAGTAAGGCTGAGGTTCGTTTCAGAGGATTCTGAAGATTTAGGTGTCCCAGCCATATGAGGAGCATCAGGGGTAAGAATTCCATTTACAAAGTTGTAAAGAAGCTTGGATCAGGAGGTTTCGCAGAGGTATTGCTAGCTATGGACAGAGATGGACTAGTTGTTATAAAGTTACCAAAGGAAGGTGAGCTGGCAAATAGGCTCATAAGAGAGGAAGCAGCCATACTAGAAGAGCTATCCAAGCCTATTCCTCACGATAATATTGTCTCATTCATAGAATGGATTCCTGATATGTCTGCCTTGGTCGAAGAATACATTCCAGGCCATACCCTTGATAGAGCCTTTTCTAACAGAAGAGCTACACAAAATGACTCAATAAGGATAGCTCTTGGAATTTTATCGGCATTGGAGAAGATTCACTCACTCGGTGTTGTTCATGGAGATATAAAACCCGATAACATAATACTCCCAAAGCCTCTCCATCCCGTTCTCATAGATTTAGGTATAGCTAGAGCTTTTGGAGAAAAATCAATGGCAGGAACTCCGGGTTGGAGCGCCCCAGAATTCATGAAAGGCGAAGTATCACCTGAGGCAGATATATATTCTGTGGGGGTTATCTTACTATTCCTAATTTCAGGCATAGATCCTGCAAACAGTATTGGACCTCAAGATATACCGAGAAACATCTCAGATCATTTGAAACAGGTTTTGAAGAGGGCATTAAGTTCCAATCCATGGGAAAGGTTTAGTAGCGCCAGAGAGATGGCTTTGGCTCTAATGGGAGCTAAAATACCAGTTAGAAATGTGCCTAGGATAGTTATCCAAGGGAAGACCATTCCTCTCTCTAACAAGCTGACTTTTGGAAGAGTTAAAAGACAGGGAGGGACAGGTAAAGCTGATATTAATCTGCAGGAAATAGGATCTCGTAGAGCTTTACCACCAGGTCCACCAGTGGGATGGGCTGAGATAGTGAGGGTTGGAACAGAATACTGGATCAGTGATAAAGGTATACCTGGGGGTCTATGGGTATATGAAGGTTCCACTTGGAGGAAAGTTCTCGATTATCCATTAAAACATGGTCAACTGATATCGTTAGGCATGAGGAGGAGGGGCGGCTATCTGCTTCCATATGTTCCGGCTAGGGTCTATCTGAGATAAAGTTTTTACTTCAATGAGGAGGATAAACTCGGTGCAATCATGAGCAATATAAAGGCCCATTTCCAACCATCAAGATCCCCCGGTATTCCTCAACCTCCTGAGAATGTTAAGAAGATAAAAAAGAGAATAGCAATAATGAGTGGAAAGGGAGGAGTTGGAAAGACTACAGTTTCTGTGAACATAGCATCCGAGCTCGCTAAGAGGGGTTATTCAGTTGGCATACTGGATACAGATATAACTGGCCCAAACGTTCCAAAAGCTCTTGGATTAATAAAGGTCCCTATTTATGCCACGGATGAAGGTATAATCCCTGCCGAGGGACCTCTTAAGATGAAAGTTATGTCCTTGGGCTTAATGCTCAGGGAAGGAGATCCTGTTATTTGGAGAGGACCTCTAAAAGCTAAGGCTATCGAGGAGTTTGTAAGAAACGTTCAATGGGGGGATTTGGATTATTTAATCGTCGACCTTCCTCCAGGTACTGGAGACGAACCTTTGAGTGTTATGCAGCTAATCCCATTACACGGGGTCGTTCTCGTGACAACCCCTCAGGAGATATCACTAATGGATGTGAGAAGGGCTCTTCATATGGTACAGAAGCTTGAATATAAACCCCTTGGTATAGTGGAGAACATGAGCTATTTCACATGTCCAAGTGGTGAAAAGGTAGGTATATTTGGAAGAGGAGGAGGGAGAAAACTAGCTCAAGAAGAAGGAGTTCCTCTACTAGGCGAGATACCTATAGATCCCAAGGTAGTGGAATTTACTGACAAAGGAATACCCATAGTAATAGCTGACCCCGATAATCCTGTATCCCGTGCCTTTAAGGAAGTAGTAGATAAGATAGAGGAGATCCTTTCACAGATGGAGGGAGACTAGGAACTCCCCTCTTTTCTCTCATCTTATCCTCTATTCTAAAATTAAGTATATGATTATAAGA
>JAVALV010000111.1:0-12674 GCA_032159055.1 Thermoproteota archaeon
TTATTTACCTGATATCTAGGGAATACCTCCCTTCTCCTCTCAACATCGGAAACTCCCATGGAAAACCAAGTATCTGTATATACAACGTCAGCATTACTTACTGCTTTAACAGGATCCTCGACTATCTCTAAAGAACCGTCAGTCTGTGCATATATATCTTCTACCTTAGACACTACCTTCTCATCCGGCCAATAGTCTTGAGGAGCACCAACAACGTAATCATATCCGGCTAGAGCTGATGCGATCATGAGGCTGTGGTTTGTATTGGCAGCACCATCGCCCAAGAACGCTATTCTCACTTTTCTGTTTCCGAAGAACTCTGTTATTGTAAAGATGTCAGTTAGTGCCTGCAGGGGATGGAACTTATCACTCAGCATGTTTATAACGGGCACCACTGCCCACCTGGCCAGCTCCTCTAGTGTGGAATGCGACTTAACTCTGGCAGCTATGGCATTTACGAACCTACTGAGTACTTGGGCTGTATCTCTGAGAGTCTCTCCTCTAGATACCTGAAGGCTTGATGTGGGTAGTTCTAAGAAGACGCCCCCTAGATCAAATGTTGCTACAGACATAGAAACCCTTGTCCTGGTAGAGGGCTTCTCGAAGATGCCAGCTACATATTTACCCCTTAAAACGGCGTCTTTAGCTAGCCCCCACTTATGCTCTCTGGATCTCTCTAAGAGAGCCTTAAACTCTACGGGGGTGAAGTCAAGGAGGGTTAGGAAATCTCTACCCTTAAACCCTCTAATGATGGAAGCCATCTAATCACCATGAAAGGGAAAATCATTGAAGGATATAATCTATAGCCCTCTCAGGATCAAATGTAGATATGTCATCGAATCCTTGTCCAGTTCCTAGGAAGAGGATGGGCTTACCTGAATAGAGGGAAGATATTAAGGGAGTAGATAGACTAGATCCATCCACTTTAGTGATAATTAGAGCATCTATTCCGACGGCATCGTTAAAAGAATCGCATTGGTTAAGTACATCGTTTCCTGCTAGGCCATCCAGCACAAGTACCTTCAGATTAGGTTTGGTCACTCTCACAATTTTCCTTAACTCCTCACCCAAATTCCTGTTAAGATAGTTCCTGCCAGCCGTGTCTATAAGAACAAACTCATACCCTCTCGAAGAAGCCATGTTAATACCATCATAAGCCACAGCAGCAGGATCAGCACCTCTAGGCCCTTTAAACATGGGAACCTTAGCGCTTCTACAGTAGCCCTCTAACTGGTCCCCTGCAGCAGCTCTATAAGTATCAGCAGAAACCACTAATATCCTATACCCTTTCTTCTGCAGATATCTAGCCATCTTCACTATACTAAGGGATTTCCCAACGCCATTAAATCCGAAGAAAACGACCTTGTAGGGGAGCTCTGATGGTCTTATTTGATCAAGGCTCATTTTTGGAGGAAGGACCTCTAAAATAGCTCTCCTTATTGCCTTGCGAACTATCTCCCTAGGATTTCCTTTAGTCTCAATGCCATCGAGCTTCCTAGATACGGATTCCTTTAATCTATCTACGATTGCTGGAGGAACCCCCTGGGCCACGAGTTCTAGCTCCATAGAGGAGAATATCTTCAGTACGGATTTCTTCGTCCATTTCTTCTTTACTAGCCCTTTGGTGGTTAACTCATCAATCAACTTACCTAGCACGCTTTTCTGTCCTCCTCTGGAGATTTTCCATCTCCAATTGAACTTTCGTAAGGTTTAGGCCTACCTCCGATAGGCTCTTATTTACTTCATCCAGCCTCTCTTGAGCCTGTTTTAATGCTTCCTCTGGGCCCATCTTAGCGAAGATGTTTCCGCCCAGCAGAACAAGCATATCCTTGGCCTTAGCACCATCAACCATTAAAGACAGGAAGGAAGAGACAGGTATTATAAGAGGACCAATCTCTCCCTCCTGAGCCTTCTTGAGTGCCTTCAATGTCTCAATAGATCTCTCTAAGTCTGTCTTCACTAAAGTCAACCTATTGTACTCATCAAGCAGGTACTTATAGAGGGATTGAAGGAAGTTCAGATCTACCGTTCTTTCCTGACTCAAATATCACACCTTTGAAATACCTTAGGGTTCTATTTTAAGGGCTTCCGCTACATTCTCAATCTCTAAGGGAGATGTCTGATAACCGACTAAAGCCCCTTGATCGCTTGCTATTAAGCCTAATCTCACATAACCAACCCCATTATTAATAGTACCTCTCATACATTCTACATCGAGGATCTCTGAGGCCCCTCTCAGCTCCGAATCATCAGCGGATGGAGATATAAGGCAACCCTTGTTATTGACGACTATAAGAGACCCAACCACCGGTACACCGCCGACTTTACCCTTGCTTACCTTAACACCTAGCAACCTACCTATAAGATCTATCTCACTATCACTGAAGGAAGGATGGGCTAAGGCTCCATAATCATTGGCTACTATATCATTTCCAAGAGCTGTAAGCTTTATCGTTGGTAGTACATGGATCTCTAGATCAAGGAGCTCCCTCAATCTAGTTAGATCTTCTCTCGATATTATGGGAGGTACAAGTAGAGTTCTACTATTTCCGGTCAAGAATATTCCTAGCATTCTACTATCATATACACTAGCCCCTACTACCTTCAAACCTATCTCTCTTGCCTCCCCTGATATAATAGCCTCAGATCCCTCAGGAACTAGGAGATAGGGACCGATAGCTCTAAGGTAAACACCTAGGTTGGAACTTCCAAAAAGCTTGGCTCTAAATATGGCCATCCAAATCCCTAAGCCGGCCAGATGACTGCTTCTTCGTCATCCTCGTTTATAACAACTCTAATCTTTAGCTTACCGGGAGGGTTACCAGCCCCATGAGACCATAGAAGGTCATTAAGCTCGGGCCTAACCTTGATTCTATAATCTTCCGGTACTTTAGCATGTCTTCTAACGAAAGCTTTCACGAATTTTACGGCCCTGGCAGCTCTCTTCTTTGGAGGATATTTCGCCCTTACCAAGATACCTAGATTGACATTGAAAAGTAATTCCTGCGTTTCAGGCATATCAATCACCTAAAGTTGGAGTCTATTCCTCCTCCAGTTCCTTAAGGGCTTGGCCTTTGTTTTCCTATTAGTTTTGGCATATACCCAAGCTGGTACTCTCCTATTACTCCTAAGGGCCCTAGCATATCTAAGCTTACTTCCCAATTGCCTATGGCTTGCCACCAAATCACCTCCTCACATTATCCTTATGTTAAAATCCTTTCTACCTCTCTCAGATAGCTGGGCTAGTAAGGTTTTCAGCTCCTCATCTCCCAATCTTCTAGTCAGCCTGCCTGAGGTATAGAGCTGAACCAAATATAACTTTACCTCATTTGCTAGGTCGGGCTTAACTAGTTCTACTCTCTTTAGCCTCTGCCATGCTTCATTGGTTAAAAGCTGCTTGACTATAGCATCTATCTTCTGCAGCTCCTTAGCTACCTCTTCTTCCTTGCTCTGTTGCTTAGCTGCCATTTCAGCCATCAATTTCTCCTGTATTTCCTTTAGCGTCCTATCCTCTGAGCTCATGGAACACTCACCTTCCCGGGAATGATCTCCAATTCCCTGATTAGGTTAGTAGCTATCCTGTCGAGAAGAGAAGATCCCTTTGGAGTGATCTTTCTACCTTTCCTTTCGATCTTCTCTACTAAGCCCGCTGATTCCAATTGCTGAAGGATAAGCCTTATCACGTGCCCACTCCCCTTGACGAACCTTTCTGGCTTGGCACCTCTATCTTTCCTCCCACCGTATTTAGCTCTAAGCCTCTCCACTCCTACAGGTTTGCCTCCCCTTAAATATAGAGTTCTAAGTATTGAAGCCGCTCTAATGTACCACCAATCGTCCTGTAAAGGAGGTCTCTCCTTATGAATCCCTGTCTTAGTATATAATGCCCATTCTGGAGGCTTTATAGGTTCGTACTTCTTCAGTTCCTCCTTTAAGCGTCCTATCAATATATCAGCGCGAACATCCCTAGCTGTAGGCATTCATATCACACCCTTCTTAATCTTCAGAGTAGCTGGAATCATGTGGCATATAAAACCTTAGTGCGAGCACCATGCTGGAGAGCAGATCAAGTTATCTTTCATACATCATATCACGATGTTTCTCTCTTAAGTAAGGTATTCTCCTAATTCCACCACACAGTTCACATTTAATGACTAAATGGGGAAATTTATTGTCCCTCAGCCTGACCTGGGCGTTAACTCCAGGATATAAGAGAGTCTTACATCTCTTACAGTATCGCCATCTCCATTCGCGTGGTATCCTTACTCTAGTCCTATATGCTATTCTCCTCGCTAGCTCTCCATATTTAATAGCGAGTTCAGGCTCCTCTATGTAAATAGAGTCAGCAAACCTGAGGAGTCGTGCGATCCTCTGCTTCGCTATATCCTTCTCTCTCTTCTTCTTTTTCCTATTCCTTCTCAGGGGACCACACCTCTAGGTAATACATATAAGTTAGGAGCATTGAAACGGAAATAGATGATGAAAGTATGCCTCTATAGAGAGATAAGCTATAAAATTTTAACTTTTTAACTTCATGCGAAAAATCACCGTGAGGAAAGCATCCAATGAAGAAAGTAGCTCTCTTCCATCCGATATCTCTCAGGAAGGAAAAGGGCTCCATGTACCTTCCCCTCTCCTCTATGAAAACAGCATTTCCCTCGATAATGTCCTTTAGACTAATGCTAATCTCCTTTATTAGGGCCCTATCCCTATTCAACCCCACCCATCCTCTCTCCAATAACTGAGCCATCAGGCCTAAGAACCTTACATAGTTTCTTGGAGGCTTTATCTTTCTCGAGACTAGAAAAATCCTGCCGTCAATTGTATGAATATAAAGTTTTATTGTCCCCTGCCTGAATAATGGGTGATCTGTTACGGCGAGAAGTGCTCTATGCACTACATCAGGCCTACCCTCCTTAGATCCTAACATGGACCTCATCCTATGAGGCAAGGCATTTATATCAAGTATGTCATAGAATTTTCCATAAAATTTTTCATAACTTTTAAGTAATAAATCATTCCTTTTTAAATCACTTGGTACCTTAGTCAAGGATGATTCCGCTAGTATCAGGGTAGTCATTAAGTGATATGGTAACCAACGCTTAAATACGCAATCCTCCGCTATAACGGTAGCGGCCGTAGTCTAGCCTGGATAGGATGGGGGCCTGCCACGTCCCAGACCCGGGTTCAAATCCCGGCGGCCGCACCATTTTTGGCCGGGGTGAGGTAGCCTGGTAACCTGGGGGCCTGTGGAGCCCTTAACCCGGGTTCAAATCCCGGCCCCGGCCTTTCAGCTAGGTATGTTACTCATCTCTTAAATCAGTTCTATTGAACCAGTTTCAAGTGGACCCGCCGGGACTTGAACCCGGGACCTCCGGCTTGCAAAGCCGGCGCTCTACCACCTGAGCTACGGGCCCGAGAACACATATACTACTGGGCTTTAATAATCTTTATAGTGGATAGCGGAAGCCCCGGAGAGACACTAAGATAATTTAAATATATTTTCATTTATCACAAACTTACATCTTCTTAATCCATGAATAGTATCTTTTAAATAAAAAATAATGAGTATAAAGAAGCACTGATCCTAGGTAAAACAATCGCTCTTGTGTATGTCGTCAAATATGCGTCTTACTTTAAATAGGGAAATCGCATCACACTAGTGAGAGGAATCAGGAGCTACAAGGGGATGTATATTGAAGTCCATAGTTAGATCTGCCACGCGAAGGGTTGATGAAGAACTAAAGGAGATCCCTCAGAAGGTCTCTCCTGAAGATTCTGCTCTAAAAGATTTCGTTGAGAAAGTTAAAGCTAGAATAGTAATCATGGGTATAGGTGGGGCTGGAAGTAATACAATCACGAGACTCAACGCCATAGGTGTTGACTCTGTAGAGACAGTTGCTGTTAATACCGATGCCCAGCATTTGCTTACAACAGTAGCCGATAGGAAGCTCCTACTCGGTAAGGAACTATGTGGAGGAAATGGATCTGGAGGAGATCCGCAGATAGGAGAGGAGGCAGCAAAGGAGAGTGTTGATGAATTGGAACAGTATTTGAAGGGAGCAGACGTTCTCTTTCTCATGGCTGGTCTTGGTGGTGGAACTGGAACCGGTGCTTCTCCTATAATAGCTGAAGTAGGAAAGAAAGTTGGTGCGGTAGTTGTATCTATTGTCACATTACCTTTTTCCGCTGAAGGAACTAAAAAGAAGGAAATTGCCATGAAAGGGTTAGCTAAGCTAGCAGAATCATCTGATACCATAGTGGTAGTAAATAACGATAGAATTTTGGATATAGCTAAGGAGTTACCTCTACATCAGGCCTTCTTCATCTCCGATGAGATTGTAGCTAGAGCTGTAAAGGGGATAGTTGAACTTGTCATGAAACCCGGTTTGATAAATGTCGACTTGGCCGATCTCAGGAATGTTTTAGAAAATGGAGGGCCAGCAGTTCTCTCCTTTGGTGAGAGCGATGGAGAAAACAGGGCTATAGAGGCAGTTGAAGACGCCCTAGGTAATCCATTACTAGAAGCTGATATCTCTGGAGGTAAGGCGGCTATAATAAATATAACATCGGGGCCAGATTTCTCGTTAGAGGAAATGGAACAAATAGTCGAGACGATAGTTGGCTCTTTAGACGCAACGGCTAATGTGATCTGGGGAGCTAGGATAGATGAATCCCTTAAGGGCGTGGTACAAGTTCTACTAGTTGTGACGGGAATAGCTTCTCCTAGCGTTGAGGCAGCCCTACAAGGGGAAGTAGCTGAAGTGACTGCTGAAAGACCTACTAAAGCTAGAATAGAGAGAGCAACCGCTCCTAGAAGAGTTTCTGAGAGAAGAACTGTTCCAATAGCTAGGGAAGTGAGGTCTCCCGAAGCAGATTTGGGATTAGATGAGCTTTGAGGTGGTAGTTGTGCCGAAGCAGAAGGCAAGCAAGAGATCTAAGGGCGGGCTATGGGATTACATAGTTCAGACATTAAAGGTAGCTGAAAAGCCAAGCTGGGATGATATCTGGAATACATTTAAAGTGACTGTTCTCGGTTTTCTCTTAGTTGGTATTATAGGATTCCTTATACAACTGGCGGCTCTTTACCTAGTAGGTGGCTAGAAGAATGAAGAGCCAACAGACTCATACACTCTTTTTTCCTATTAGAATAGTCTCAGGAAAAGAAATAAATATAATTCGGCTATTAATGGCTAGAGCCTCCTCTACAGGAGCCAGGATAAGATCCATACTGTTCATCCCGAGATTTAAGGGCTATCTGTTCATAGAAACAGATAGGGAGTATGAAGTAAGAAGGCTGATTCGAGGTTTATCTAAGGTGAGATTCATCTCTACTAGTCCTATACCGCTTCAAGAGATAGAAAATCTTCTAGCAGCTGAAGCGACTAGCATAGAAATAGAACCAGGGGATATAGTGAAGATTATTAAGGGAAATTTCAAAGGCTATAGGGCTGTAGTTCTCTCGGTCCCTGAGGGTGGGAAAGGGAAAATGCTAACTCTTAAACTCCTAGATATAGACAGGGACTGGGAGATAAAGATGCTCCCAACGAATGTAAAGTTAGTTGAGAAGAAAAAGGAGGAAGAGAGCCAAGGAGGTGCTAAAAGTGCCTAAGAAAGTTGTTAAGGTCCTGATAGAGGGTGGAAAAGCCACTCCCGGACCACCACTGGGTCCGGCACTTGGTGGTCTAGGGCTTAACATGGGCCAAGTTGTAAAAGAAATTAATGCAAAGACGAAGGAGTATGCAGGGATGAAAGTTCCCGTAGAAATAGAGATAGACTTAGAAACAAAACAATTCGAGGTTAGAGTCGGGACACCACCTACTTCCATGCTTATCCTTAGAGAGCTAGGAGTAGATAAAGGCTCATCCGATGCATCCTCTAAGAAAATAGGGGATCTTAAAATGGATCAGATCGTGAAAATAGCCAAGATGAAGCTTGATAACGCTAACACCAAAGATCTTAAAGAGGTGGTTAAACAAGTCCTAGGGACTGCTCTCTCTATGGGTGTTACTGTAGAAGGCAAAGATCCTCGAGAAGTTCAGAGGGATGTAGATTCAGGTATTTGGGATAAAGTGGTTACGGGTGGTTAAAATGTCTCAACTATTACTAGAGGATGAAACTCTCAAGATAATCTCTGAGATGAAGGATAAAAGTCCTAAAAGGAGATTTAATGAAGCAGTAGACCTAGTAGTACTCCTTAAGGGTATAGATCTAAAGAGGAATCCTGAAGCCAAGATAAACGAGATAGTAGAGCTGCCTCATCCTCCCAAAAATAAGCCCATAAAAATAGCTGTAATAGGTAGAGGAGAATTCGCACTAAAGGCTAAGGAAGCAGGAGCTGATAAAGTATTAGAACCCGAAGAAATAGAATCCTTAGCTAGCAATAAAAAGAATCTAAAGAAGTTGGCTAGGGAATATGATTTCTTTATAGCCCAAGCAGACATCCTTCCTAAAATAGTTAGATATATAGGCCCAGTATTTGGACCTAGGAATAAAATGCCAATTAATTTGCCGGCTACAGCAGTATCTCAGCTTCCAGCCACTATAGAAAGGCTTAAGAAGTCTGTGCGAATAAGGATGAAAGATCAACCTATTATTCACGTTAAGGTAGGTTCCAGAGATATGAGTCCAGAGGAAATTTTAGATAATATTAGAGCCATACTGTCTCTCATAGAGAGGAAGTATGAAGATCCGTCCAAAATAGCTAAGCTCTACGTGAAAACTACAATGGGTCCCGCTTACGAGCTGCCTATATCCTTCACTAAGAGGTGAGAGGTCATGTCTGCTATAACGGTTAGAAAAAAGGAAAGCCCTCAGAGAATAAGAAAAGCTAGAATGATGGAGAAATTTGCTGAATTAGCCAAGAAATACCCTACAATAATGTTCGCAGACTTCGCTAGGGTTCCGGCTGATCACTTCCAATATGTTAGGAGGGATCTATCTCCGGATGTTAGGTTCTTTGTGATAAAGAGAAGGCTTGTCTCTAAGGTTGTTGATGGACTGGATAGAAAGGGGCTAGATAAACTTATGGATTACATGCCCCTCAACTTAGTGGTAATATTCAGCAATAAGGACCCATTTGAAACATATCGATTAGTTACCGAAAGAAAGGCAAACGTCTTCCTTAAACCTGGAGATATAGCTGAAGACGATGTTGTTATACCGAAGGGTCCTACAGATATAGCTCCTGGCCCTATATTAACTGACTTAAGGGCTATGGGTATTCCCACCAAAATACAAGGAGGTAAAATAGCTATAACAGAGAATTTCACTATAATAAAGAAAGGAGAAACTGTTTCACCGCAAATAGCGGATTTACTTAGAAATCTTGGTATAAAACCACTTAAAGTAGGATTTAAAGTGACAGCTGCGACAGATGAAGAAGGTCTACTTTACTTACCAGAGGTTCTCTCTGTGACTATAGACGATATAAGAAACATGATAGCAAAAGCACATTCCGCTGCTCTGAATGTGGCCATTGAAATAGGTGAAATAAACAGATATACAATAAGGCCCTTAACGGAGAAGGCAGTTAAAGAAGCCCTTGTATTAGCCCTAGAAATAGGTTGGATCTCCAATGAGACAATACCTTACCTTATAAGGAAAGCCGCTACGATAGCTAAGATCCTGAAAGAGAAGGTAAGCTGATTAACTAAACTATTTTTTCCTTAGCAATCTCTACTCAACTCATATATACATTCTTTTCTTTACCTTATCCCTCATACAATCCCCTAAACATCTAAGTGAATAGAAGGGCTCAGAAGCGGAGAGTCTCTTCATCTAACTAATTTGTCTGTGGAGCTATCATCACAGCCCGTTAGCGCTGCTCAGGTACTAGCTTTAAAGGATACTCTTTCCCAGACAAAATAAAAGGGATATATCAGGATCAGGATATACGTTCTCCTAGATATGGATAATAGGATCTTAAAGCATCTTTCCACTCTGGCTCGCCGAATAGTCCTCTCTCCTTTTGCCACTTCTGCAATTTATACAAGGGCTCTATTAAGCTCTTATCAGATAGCAGCTTCTCCCTAAGAGGAGAAAATTCTCTTATTAGGTATTCTGCCAGAAAGTTCTTAAGATCTAATGGGTGTATCTCGCCCTTCACGTAACTCCTCTCTAATTCATTATAATCTGATATTTCTACTTCTCCGCCACCAAAAGCTCTTGATCTAGGTAATCTAATTCCTTTACTGCTCATTGGCAATATAAGGTATCTGAATATACCTAGTATTGGATTCTTAAGCTTACCCTCCTTATCATACTGATTTTCAAACCCAGGTGGGCAATATGCTTGTCTTACCTTCTCCTTGATTACATCAGGTGGGTCGTGGACAGCTATATGAGATCTAGGTAGGCTACTGCTCATCTTTCCCCCAGTTAATCCAGGCAGAAGGGGGGTATGTATGGCAGAAGGGACATATCTCTTCACTTTCAAAGGTATTTGCATTGAAAATACATCTCTTGCTAGGGCATGTATCTTTCTTTGGTCAGTTCCTCCTATGGCAACATTTACTCTCAGATAAAGGATATCTAGCGCCTGCATTAACGGATAGATATGGTGAGATACGAGAGGATCCTCCCTCTCCCTAGCTATAACAGACATAGCCCTCCATGCTCTTCTAGCAGTCACTCTCTGAGAGAGAGCTAAGAGATCAAGTACGTAGTTAGGAGATAGCTCAAACTCGCTGCCCATCCTAATCTCTATTTCCGGAGAACCAAGTTCATGGAATACTGTTTTCCAGTAAGTCATTGATACTTCCTCTATTAGATCTCTGGGCCCTTTCAAGTTTAGGATCGCGTGTATGTCCGCCATAAGTGCTATCGCATGGAACCCAGCATCTATCATATCTCTAAGCTTGTATATTGTAATAAGAGTTCCTAGGTGTATTGGACCGGATGGCTCATATCCCACATAAGTATTATGCCTTCCAGATCTGAGCATTTCCTTTATCTCATCAATGGTCATTACGAACTCATCTAAAGGCTCAGCTACGTTCCTTAAAACTAAAGATAACTTATCCGTAGTCTCACCTGGATGAAAAGATGGTGAGGTACATAAATTAATTTGGTCTTATCAATGTTGCAGATCGGGACCTCAGGGTAGGTCAGTTAGTTCATCTGTTCAGTGCCGTCACCTATCATCATCGGTCCTTAGTTAAGTATAATGAGACTTTTTCTCCTTTACTCTCGATAGAGTATTCAGCATATTCCAGTAATGGGTACCAAACCAGAACGTCTTTCCACATGATGGACATAAGAGAAACTTTGTGTGGCCATTTGATATTTCTCTTGGCAATTTCCCAGCCATGAGGTTCCTCTTCACTGATATTAGCTTGGTATTACAGAAGGGGCATCTAGTAGCCTTAGGATCCACTCTCAAACTAACTGAAAATTCTTTAGAGATTAAAGCTAACGCTTCTAATATATTTTCTGGGATGATTATAGCCTTCTTCCCTAGCTTCTCAGCTCTAATTTTCAATTCCTTGTCTCTCGTTACAAGGACTCTTCCTTCAAGCATCTTAAGTAAATTTGAGTCACTTATCGATGATTTTACGTAGAGAGTATCACAGCCTAGGATTCTCAGCCATTTAGCTACCTTGCCGCTCATTGAATCGACTATAAACGATATATCGCACATTTTTATCACTGAGAATTGATAGGTAGCCCCGCCCGGATTCGAACCGGGGTCTCCGGGTTCAAAGCCCGGCGTGCTTGACCGCTACACTACGGGGCTTCAAGGATAATGCAAACTAGTTGGCTATAAAAATTGATGTTACGTGCGGGGGGTGGGATTTGAACCCACGCGGGCCTAACACCCACCGGACCCTGAATCCGGCGCCTTGGACCTGGCTCGGCTACCCCCGCTAGTGCTCCGGCCGGGATTTGAACCCGGGTCTGGGGCTCGAAAGGCCCCTATGCTTAGCCGGGCTACACCACCGGAGCCCGTTTACCTAGCAAATATAGCCCAATAAAAATGTTATCCTAGCTCTTGTGTGTCAAACTTCCTTGAAAAGGGTAAATAGAAGAAAACAATTTCTTGCCACCCTTCAATTAATCATATGCTTATTCCCATGTGCTCATCTAGTTTTCCTCTCAGGTATTCTACAAATAATTCCTTTAGCTTCCTTGCTGTAGGGCTCATTGCCTTGAATATTTCTATTTCTGCCTTCTTTTTCTTTTCTAAGAACCATTTATTCTCCCTCTGCCAGAATTCATTCTGTAAATTTGGTAAAAACTGATTATCTATTGCAGCCTTGAGGTCTGCTTGAGTTAGGGGCTCTAAAGCGAACTGATAATCCTTAAAGAAACCTTCCTCTACATCTTTAGTTAATATTCCTATGAATCTAGCTTCTGGAGAGGCCAAATATGGTATGTGTGCTGAATTTATGCTGTTATATATCACCGTGGCAGCTATCCTCAGGGACCAAGGAGATAAGTCAGTCAGTATTGCTATAGGTACTCCTTCATCAGATAACATCCTTAGGAACCTTCTCATACTCCTTGAAGCTTGTCCCTGAAGAATTGCTATGGCTATCCTCCTTTCCTCTGGTATCCCAAGCTCAATCATATTCTTAGCTGGACCAACTTTCTCTATAGCTATGACGGCCTTAACTCCTATTCTCTTAAACTTTATGTTCTCAGGTCTTGGTGGAACGGAATAACCCATTTCTCCA
>JAVALV010000112.1:0-2511 GCA_032159055.1 Thermoproteota archaeon
TATGTGGAGACGGGGGATCTTTACGTCGCATCTAGGTTAGCAGGTATTACCGTAGAGGAGTTCAATGAGATCAGAAAGAAGGCGGGAATCCCTAATGTCTCGTAAATTCGCCGGTGAAAATCCATTTGCCATAGCAGATACGTGCTTCCTGATAGACTGGGCTGCTTGGAGGAAGAGGGATATCCTATTTAGCATATTCAAGACGGTGTTCGTGCCTGAGTCCGTGCTAAAGGAGGTGAAGAGTGAGGGGACGATTGAGTGGATAGCTAATTCCCTCTCTCAAGGATTTCTGATGCTCTTCACCGAGACATCAGATGTACTCGGGATGGCTAGGGATCTGATAGAGAGATCTAGGTTGATACCTGAGATGAGGGGGATAGATTTACCTGAGGCAATATGCCTTGCGGCTGGTAAATTAAGAGGGTACTTGGTGCTAACGGAGAATAGAGGTGCCTTGATGGCCGTTGATCTAATGGATGATGTTTCGGATGTGATCGTCTGGAGGTCCCTTGAATTGATAGCTGAAGCGATAAGGAGAGGTATAATATCTGGTGATCCTGTCGATATATTCAGAGGCTACGAGATGGATACGAAGCATAGGTTTCCAAGGGAGGATCTGGAGGAGATACTGGATGAGTTACGAGGAGAAGCTTGAGAAATGGAGGAAATTGGAGGAAGAGGCTAGGAAGATAAGGAGGAAGGAAGCTGATTGGAAGTTCATAGAGAACCAGCCTCCGAGGATAAGGGCAGCCCTCAAGCTTTATGTGGAGATAGGGGATATCAGGCTATCCGCAAAGCTCGCTGGATTGAGCCTTGAAGAATTTAGGGAGATTCTCAGGAAGGCAAATATACCTGTGGTAGTCTAGCCTCGGGAGCTAGGTGCCTCAAATCGAACCTATTTATTGATTTATCCGTTTTTTCCAATCTTCTAAATATGATTAGCTAGAAGACGACTTTATGATGCCTTACCTATAAAAACTCCTCTATGGCATCTCATAGCTCGTGCCATTCATTTATTGATAAATTATACATTAAATGCACTACGGTAGGTATTTTCCGGTACGCTTTAATTCTCTTCTCATCAGGTGAAGGTATGAGATACGAAGTAATTGCCGACAGGATGATCTCTGGTCTCTTGGCGGACTTGGGTCATTCAGGGGCTATAGATAAGCTAAGAGAGGAATGCGATCGAATGCTAAGGGATGATCCCCTCGCTGAGAGCCTTTGGTCCCTGAGCCAAGTTAAGGGAAGCTATATTCTAGCACTAGCCATGAGAAGGGAGGAGGTAATAATATCTTACTTCTTTGCTGTCCCCTTGGAGGAAAAAGATGCAATTTACTGGCTAGCCGATGACGGAGAGGTTGCTGAAATGGATGAGGAGCTTGAGGAGATGCTCGAGGACGACTCCGTTGATTGGGTAGGGGGGCATTTGGGTGTGGCCTCTGGTCCTCTACTCCTAAGAACTTCGAGGGCCTTCAATGATCCAGATCTGCCGAATATATTGGTGGGAGTGAAGATAAGGGAGGAGAGATTGTTTTACTAGTGCTGCTTACTCTAATTAAATAGTTAGTTCATCTATTCAGCTATAGCTCCTTCAGATCCCTCAAAACTCCCGAAATCGAATCCCGCAACGAAAGCTATTATCATAATCACAGATCCTGCTATGGCAAGCATGACCCCTAAACCTATCCCCATGAAGCTAGACATGACTTTGCCTGTCTCTGGCATTTGAGTCTCCACACCTTTCTTTAGAATTTCCATCTCTAGTATCCAGAGACCCGCTGATGTCAGGCCAGACCCTCCGGACACCACTGATGCGGGAATCCATAGGAGGGAAGCGAGAGACGTGATTAAGGAGGTTATTAGAAGTATTAATACTAAATAGAGGATTCCTAACCCTTCTCCACTGAGATTGTAAACCAATTGCATTCCACTTATCGATTCCATAAATTTTATGAGGCTATATCCCTTCTCTCCGTTTAAGGGGATCTTAAAGACTATCCAAGGCTGTAGGAAGCTGGCGATCAGTAGAACAAGGCCTATCGCGGCTAGCATCCTGTAAGGTAATATTGGAAGGTAACTTGTCAACTTAGTATTCCCTTTATTCCTCCGTTATTCCTATAATAACCTTCGCTTGTGGATTATTGAAGATAATTTCCCACAAGCAGGGAAAAATAATCCGTAAAACGGATATATAGGTGCTCTTCATCTCATTGTATTGCTGCGATTTCCCATCAGAGGAAATATAATAATTTTGAAGCTTTGATACCCTCATTTCATCTTATCCTAGGCATCATCCTAGTCAGCTTTAAGTCTTTTACCTAGTTAATGTCGATCCATAGGGTGGAAAGCTGTCTGCTTACTTATTAGATTAGACCAGGCTGCTAGATTAGTTAAATTGGTAGTTTGGGATTTATATGAACCCTCCCGGTTACAAGGAGGGTCTCTGCTGACTTGACACCATCCAACGATCTTATCTTCTCATCGACTTCCGAAATATGATCCATGCTT
>JAVALV010000113.1:0-3755 GCA_032159055.1 Thermoproteota archaeon
GGCTTGCTACGTAGAGTTTCTCGCTTTTAGATACGAACTCGAACATTAGATATGCTCTCCCCGCTGGTATATTTTAATAATGATTTAAAATATTAACAGCAAAGGTTACGGGATGGGACGCAGGGTAGTTGTAGCAGGTACTTTCGATATTGTTCATGAAGGACACATTAAGATGCTATGGGAAGCCAAGGAGATAGCTGGAGATGATGGAGAGCTCATTGTGATAATTGCTAGGGACGAAAACGTCAGGAGGTTCAAAGGGAGATCTCCCATAATCAGGGAGTCATCGCGGGCCTATATAGTCAAGAACCTCAAGCCAGTAGACAAGGTCGTCTTAGGTGAGAAGGAACCTCTAGACTCAATAGTCAAATTGAAGCCCGATATGGTAGTCCTAGGATACGATCAATGGGCGAGAGAAAAGTGGCTTAAAGAGGAATTAAAGAAGAGAGGCATAGATGTGGAGGTAGTCAGGCTCCCGAGATTTGGAGATAGCTCCTCCACTTCTATAATAAAAAGCATTATTAAGTTGTTCTGTTCACCTAAGGAGGCTGAGGATAGATCTAGAGACCTCAAGTGAGAGATTCTCTACTTCTTTCTCATCTCCTAGATCTTCGTAATCAAGTTCTGTCCAGAGTTTCGAGCCAAGTCTGTAGAGATCCTCATCATAGCGCCATCTTTTCATTAGCAGGAACATAATATCTAGGACATCTCTAGAGATTCCACAGGCGGTTTCTTGGTTAGCATCTCTCGTTTCATAGCAAAGCTTCACACTCTGGACTATTAAATAGGATAATCCACAGACAAGGGTTCTTAGATCTCCTCCCCTCCAATCTTTTATATTGTATCCCATTAACTCGAAAAAGATATATCTCAGATACCCCTCAGCCCTGCTGAGCTTTCTGATCTTCTCTTTGAGATCCTTCTCTTCCAAAAAATCCTTAATATAACTTAGGAAATTATCATCGGTCTCTAACAGGCATTCATCATGATAGTTAATCATTGCAGTTAAAGAGTACCGGGCGCATCCTTAAAATCCTTAAGAATCACATTCACGGGAATTGAGTATGAGGTGGATAATAGCTTCAGCTTGGCCCTATATAAATGCTGTTCCCCACCTAGGAACCCTAATTCAGGTACTCTCATCCGATGTATACGCTCGATACAGGAGAAAAGCGGGAGATGAAGTAATTTTCGTTTCAGGTTCAGATGAACACGGAACTCCCATAGAGATAGAGGCCATTAAGAGAGGGGTAAATCCAAGGGAATTAACCAACAAGATGCATGGTTATGTCTCAGAGCTTTTCAGAAAATTCGGCATAAGCTATGACAATTATACTAGGACAGAGAGCCCTACTCACATAGAATTCGTCAAAGATTTCTATCTAAAGGTATATAAGAATGGACACGTATTCGAGAGGGAAATAGAGCAACTTTACTGTCCTAATGATAAAATATTCCTGCCAGACAGGTTTGTTGTGGGAACCTGTCCATATTGTGGCTACGAGAGGGCTCACGGGGACCAATGCGATAGATGCGGGAGGCTCCTAAATCCGACTGATCTAATAAACCCAAGGTGCGCCATCTGCGGGGCTAAGCCTATAGTGAAAAGAACGAAGCATTGGTTCTTTGATCTCCCTAAGTTCTCCGATCAGCTTAAAGAATACATTGAAAACAATGATCAGCTCCCCGATAATGCTAGAGCTACATCTCTCGCTATGATAAATGATGGTCTTAAACCGAGATCCCTAACTAGGGACAATAAGTGGGGAATACCCGCCCCCTTCCCGGGAGCTGAAGGGAAAACAATATATGTATGGATGGAAGCCGTTCTTGGATACATTTCTGCAGTGAAAGAGTATTTTGATCGAGCTGGAAAGCCAGACGAATTTGAGAAGTTCTGGAAAAGCAAAGAAACGAGATCTGTATACTTCATAGGGAAGGACAACATTCCTTTCCATACTATAATATTTCCAGCTTTGCTTATAGCTAGCGGTGAAGGCTATGTCCTACCTTACAATGTTGCATCGACGGAATTCCTCCTATATGAGGGGGATAAATTCTCCAAGAGTGAGAGAAGAGGAATATGGATGGATGAAGCCCTAGCTCTCCTACCAGCTGATTATTGGAGGTTTTACATGATATATATAAGGCCCGAGCGCAAGGACTCCAGCTTCTCTTGGGAGGATTTCGAAGCAAAGGTAAATGACGAACACAATGACACCTTAGGAAACTTAATTCACAGGGTTCTATCCTTCATATCCTCTAAATATGGGGGAGAAGTCCCTGATGCTGACTTAGATGATGAATCTGAGAGGATGCTCGATGAGGCTAAAGAGCTAGCTGGTAAGATAGAAGCTAATCTAGAAAACTTCAGGCTCAGAGAGTCTCTGAGAGATCTCCTCGAAATAGCCAGAGTAGGTAATAGGTTCTTCAACTCTAGAGAACCTTGGAGAGATATTAAAGAGAATAAAGAGAGGGCCGATTCAACCATATTAGCATCATTCAACCTGCTAAAGGCAATTGCTTGTTATATGCATATTTTCATGCCATTCTCTGCAGAGAAACTTTGGAATATGATGGGGCTTCAAGGCGAACCTGCTAAATTCTCTGAGGCTTTTAATATAATGAAGGGCATCAGAATAGGGAGAATAGAACCTCTATTCCATAAAGTGAATAAGGAAGAACTCATAAGAAAGCTCGAGAAGATAAGGGAGGGGAAAGAAGTCCTTTCATCTATGGAATGAATCAACTTCCCTTCCTGACATTAACTTTTATCTGAACCTCGCCCGATGCTATGGGATGACCTGGCTTCACCGCCTGTACTATAACGGAATACGTCTCATTATCCGTCACATTCGCCTTCCAAGATATAATCCCCTCTCCGCTGGCATTCGTGTAGACTACATCTGTTACAGTAGCATTTCTACCTAATGTCAATGCTAGAAGCTTAACATCCTTTACGGGCTCACCATCCATCGTAACTTTTGCTCTTACCTCATCATTCACTTCGGCATACTGTTTCTTTGAGGTCACATTGATGAAAGCATCTATCTCAGGCTTCTCTACTCTTAAAGTCAGGTTGAGGGGAGATCCTCCAAATACATTGAAGAAATCTTCTCCCTCAATGGAGCTCCCATCCAACATAGCTTTTATCTTGATGACATAGTGCCCTATCCTATACTTACCCTCTTCTATGTAAAGCTTAGCAGAAACCTCCTTAGCAGGCTTTAGATTCAAGGTATAAACTGTCTTATTGAGTTCCAGGTCTACTACATATAGCTTAGCGGATGATGGCACACTTGGAAATGTAGCTCTTACCTCTAATTTACCCCCTAAGGGAACGGTCTCTCTGTCCAGATTTATCTGGATCTTGGGAGCATTTATTATGGGCCAAGTGAGGAGAATAACCACGAAGATTAAGTTAAGTAACAGTACGATCTTGGTCTTTGTATCCATGTCTCAATCCCATTGTAGATGGGCCTTTCCTAATTAATGGTTATCGTTGTGAACGAACCTTATTATTTTCCTCTAGGTTCCTATTAAGGTGCATGAGAAACTGACCTCTGGCAAGGGATTAGAGAAGATAGAGAGCCCTAGATACATAATATTCGGACCTAATGCTATAAATCGCATTTCAGATATATTATATAACCTAGAAATGACCGGCACTGCTATCGTAGTTAGCGGACCTAGCGTTACTGCAGAAATAGCGGAGGATCTAGTATCGTCTCTAGATGGTGAAATCAATGCGTATC
>JAVALV010000114.1:0-3005 GCA_032159055.1 Thermoproteota archaeon
CTGAGAAGATGTTGAGGGCTCAAGGGCTCTTGTAGATTGGGAATGAACAAGAATAGTAACGGTAATTTTTATATACAGCTAGATAGGATTTTCCTGCCTCCACATCCAATGTTAGTTATTTTCCTTCATTTTTACCCATCAGGCCATCCCTATGACACGATTGCGGTAGTGATGATGAGGGTGAGAGAAGCGCATTTTTAACTCCATCCAAGTAAATATCGGGATGAGGATAGATGACATTGCATCTGACCTCCCAAGAACTAATAAGCTCTATCTCAAAGATTCATACTTGAAAGAAGCGGATTCCAAGATCTTGAGGGTAGCTAGGGAGAAAGGGAAGCGCTACTATGTAGTCCTAGCCTCGTCGATATTTCATCCACTTGGGGGAGGTCAGCCCAGTGATATGGGAATGCTCTCAGCTCCGGGATTCAGGTTCGAGGTAAAGAAAGCCTTGGAGAGCGAAGGAGTCATTGTGCTCTATGGGAAGTCCTTGGAAGGAGAGCCTAAAGAGGGATCGGTTGTAAGGCAGAAGCTGAATTGGGAGAGGAGGTACTTGATAATGAGGCTTCACACGGCAGGCCATGTTATAGACAGAGCGGTATCGGACATAATTGGAGAACGAATTGATACTATGGGAGCGTCACATGGACCTCCTCGAGCTTATGTTGAGTATAAAGCTGAGATAGGCGAAGATAAACTTGAGCTAATAGAGAAATTAGCCAATGAGATCCTAGATGATAGGGAGGTCTTAATAAGGGAAGTAAGTCCTGAGGACCTTCTTAGCAGTATATATGGGGCTCCTAACTTGGGAAGGCTTCCTAAGGCATTTGTTTACAGGATAGTTGAGATTAGGGGCATTAATGCGATTCCATGCTCTGGAACACATGTTTCTAGGACATCAGAGGTAGGAAAGATAAGGTTAGTTGGAGTTGAGGCATTAGAGGGAGGATCTCGTCTCTATTATGATGTAGAAGGTAAATAATAGATAGAATTTGGCTTTAAGGAATTGCTGGTCACATTCTAGGTTTATTTAGCTTTCCCGCTAGTAAACGACTCTGACATCTTCTTGGATCGCTAATTTATATCATTTTCTTGAGGTTCTTTATGCTTAGATCCCTTAGGATCGAGCTTAAGATGCTTGGCGGGTAGTCACCAAGACCGACTACTGAAGCCTTCTTCCTTGGCCACACCACATCGGATTCAAGGGATATTTCATAGTAAAGGGTGAAGGACCTAGGGGCTCCATTTACCGTTACTCTTTCCCCTGGAAATAGGACCTTACCTACCGTTATTTCCTGATCTCCCGATACGAGCTTCTCTATCTTTATAGGTTTACTCCAAGAGTTTTTCAGAATTACACCTTCACTCCACTCGATTGATACGTGTCTCCCTAACTGGAGGGTTCTACCGAAGACTTGAACTATCGGTTCCTCTTTAATTAGATTTCCATTGGAGATATGGGCCACCATCTGTAACCTGTAGTCAACATCCATGACGTAGAGGTATTTATCGGAGTACTCAGCCAGTACCCCCTGATACAGCTTCCTCTCACCCTCCACATCATCTACCCTAACTGCAACCAGCCTGCCTATACTGTTCTCCAGAAGGGGATCGTATGTTTGGGCTATAACGCTCTCTAAAGTCTTCTTCTCTGCTTCCTCCAGCGACTTCTTGAGATCTGAAGGAACTATAGCTGTAATGGTTCCAGCTGATGAGGCTAAAGCCGAGGCTATCTTGTCCTTCACGTAGCTTAGTGCGTTATACGTTCTCCTCTTAGCTACCTTAATGAAAGGTTTGCTGTACAACTCGCTCAGCTCCTTCCATCTCCTCTTCTTCTCCTCCTCGCTCATGAAGTCTACGAAGCTCACTATCATCCAGAGGTCATTTAGCTCGTTGGGATAGACCTTCCTAGAGATTAGACTGGGAGGGGACCAAGGATCTATCCTGATATCCCCCTCAGTCAGCTTCGTATCCACAACTCCCATTTCCTTGAGGTAATTCAGTATTACCCTAGCTTTCTCCAAGAACTTCTCGTTTCCCGTCTCATGGTAATTCTCCATGAGGAAGGCTATAAGTGAAAGAGGATTCTCCATACCTTCTTTCATGTAGAACACTTCGAAGCCACCGCCTCCTCTTGGTAGGACGTGAAGCTTTCCGTAATGAGCCTCCTTCCCTATGAAGACAAAGGTCTTCCTACCTTTAACGAGTTTCAGCACCCTGTCCACGGAGAACATGTTTACCAAGGAGAACAGTAGGGATATTACTACTCCTAGGGCTATAAGGTAAATCAGGGGCATTATTGGCTGGAGAACGGAGGAAAAAGAAGATATCTGCCCCTGCATGTTAGCACCCTATTGCTTTAGATGACTATCCAGCCATTCCAATATTTTCTTCAACCTAAAGACCCTGTGCTTCGGCTTACCCTTCCTGCTCAGATCATGATCCTCATCAGGAAACAGGACAAGTTCTGTATCAACTCCCCTAACTTTCAAAGCAGTGAAGAGTTCTAGAGCTTGGCTAAGCCAGCACCTATAGTCATCCAGGCTGTGAATTATGAGGGTAGGGGTCTTGACCCTATCAACGTAGGCTATCGGGCTCTTCTCCCAGTAAGCTTGGAAGTTTTCCCAAGGAGTCCCTCCTATATGCTCAGGGTTGAAGAAGAACCCTATATCGGTTGTTCCGTAATCGCTTATCCAGTCACTTATGCTCCTCATGGTCACGGCTGCCTTGAACCTGTCAGTATGACCTATTATCCAGTTGGTCATGAAGCCGCCGTAGCTCCCTCCCATCACAGCTAGCCTGTTAGGGTCCGCTATCCCTCTCCTGATTGCTTCGTCTACAGCTTCCATCAAGTCCAGATAGTCCCTCTCACCATAATGCCTCCTTATATCCCTAAATTCCTCGCCATAGCCCTCGCTTCCCCTGGGATTAGTGAATATGACTGCATAGCCCTTATCCCTGAGGAGATAAAGCTCATGCATGAAAGCATGACCGAAAGCAGTAGC
>JAVALV010000115.1:0-5667 GCA_032159055.1 Thermoproteota archaeon
AGATCTCCATATAGGAAATCCCTTCTTCCTCAGATATTCATTAACATATAGCTTGATGTCTAGAGGGAAAGTTGAGAGAGAAGGTGTCCCGAGAAGGGCAGCCTCTCTAGCCATCGTTCCACCTCCCGTTATAACGAGAGATAACCTAGCGAATAACCTAAGGGTATCCACAGTATTCTCCATTAGTATAATTTTATTTCCATATCTTTCCTTTAAAGCCCTATATTGATGGATATATCTGGGCTTTACAAAAACTCTTGCTCCCATATCAAGAATCGTATCTATAAGTGAGATGGCAATGGAACTCTCTTTTCCAAGTAGATAAGAGGCTTTACTCTCCTCAGGTCTTATAAATACAGCATATTCTCTTCTATGATAACTGTTATGCCTAAGGAAATCCTTAACCCAAGCTACCTCATCTACTCCTTCGTATGGAACTAAGGCAGCTTGAGAAGCACCTAATTGCAGCATATCTACTCTGGGGATAGCTTCCGGATATATTATCCTCCAAGAAAGGGGAAAAGTTAATCTACCTACATGATATGAATGGGGGCTATCATTCATGGTGAGAGCTTTGATGGAGAGGCCGAAAGCAACTCTTACCGCTTCTGGAGAGGAAAACGATATTAAGACATCAGGTTTGAATTCTAGCACTATATCTAAAAGAGACCTAACTCTCTCAGCATAGGCTAAGAGCTTGTCTCTGAGTCCTCCAGTTGCGTATCTCCCTACCTCCATGAATTTAACATCTAGTTTTCTTAGTAGATCGACAGACTCACTTAACCCCTTACTTGTAATTAGATAGTCATATCCCAGCCACTTTGCTATGGAAGCCATTAATCTAGCTTGCTTAGGAGTAATTACATCAAACCATACTCTCATCTATCTGCCTTCCTCATGTGGACATTCCTTTAAAGATGTCAGTGTGCCCTCTATGAACTTCAATCCTTCGTCCAGCAATCTCCTTCCGGAATCTGTAATCTCATAGTAATCTCGCATTTTACCAGTTTCTTTACCCTTCCTCCTTGACATCTTTACGTAACCTTTAGATTTAAGAGATCTCATTACTATATAGGCAGTTACCCTAGCAGGTCTCCAGCCAAATCTCTCCTCTATTAAATCAGATATCTCGTAAGGATAAGCGGGCCTCTCCCTTAAAATGGATAGTACATACAACCATAGATTCTCCTTGGTTAACTTATCTTTAAGTCTGCGAAGAGGGGCTGGAAATCTACCCGACGTACTCTGCGGACTCATCTGTCCCACCTTGAGCACCTAGCTCCTCTCTGATCTTCTTTTCAATTTCTTTCATTAACTCACTTTTTACCCTTTCTATCTCTTCTATCTGCTTGTCTATGATTTCATAATTGAGTCCTATCGAGAAAGTCTTATCTAGTATCTCAAGTACACGCTTTGCTGCTCTTGGATCTGGAGAATAGTCAGGGGCCACTCCACTTAATACCACACTATTGATCCCTTTTATCTTAGCTAAACCTAGCACAGAGCCTGCTATTCCTATTACAGATTTTATAGGATTTTCTCTAGTAGCTCCTGCCTCGAGAAATCTATTTAAGAGAGGACCATCGTTTCCGAAGGCAAATACCTTCCCCACAGAGCTTTCATCTACGAATCCAGTAATTACTACGATACTCCTCACTCCCATATTTAGAAGTACCCTTAAGATTTCACTAGATACTTCCATACCTCCCCAAGGAACTGGCTGTACATCACTGGTCACTAGAGCCATCTGAGGGTTACTCATATGGAATATCGATACAGATGGGAGTATGAACTTTCCTCCCTCTAGTATGGATATCCCCACCATGTTATTAGGGAACATCAGATACTCAGAGTATATCTTAGTAATAGGAGTTGGATCCTTCTCCTTCACGAGGTACGTTATAACCTGCTCTCCAATGTTAGCCATTCCTGGAAATCCCATTACTGCTATGTCTGCCTTTAGAGGTTCCGATATTCTTCTGACCTTCATCCAACCCATTCTCCTTACCTTACCTAGTTTGAATAGAAGGACGTATTAAATAAACGCAGTCTAGGATAGGTATGAGAAAGGTAATATTCATAATCTTGGATGGCCTTGGAGATAGACCAAATCCTAATCTTAAGTGGCTTACCCCCCTTCAAAGCGCAGAAATACCTAATATGGATCTCATGGCCGCTAAGGGTATCTTAGGGATGCAATACCCGATCGCTCCGGGTGTCCCCCCAGGTAGCGATACTGGTCATCTTTCTCTCTTCGGATATGATATAACTTCTGAGTACCCTGGAAGGGGTATATTCGAAGCGATGGGGGAGAACATTTCTATTAAGAAAGGGATAGCTTTTAGGGCTAACTTCGCTACAGTAGAGGAAAAAAATGGTAAACTTATAGTTAGAGATAGGAGAGCCGGCAGGATATCGGGTGAGGATGCTGAGGAACTAGCCCATGAGATATCGGAGATGGACCTCTTAAATGGTGATGTTAAGGCAACGTTCAAGCATACCTTAGAACATAGGGGCTTTCTGATACTTGAAGGATCTCACTTATCTAGCGAGGTGACGGACGTAGATCCCCATGAGGTTGGTTACCCCGTACTTGAGCCGGTACCTATAAAAGATGATGCTAAGAAAACAGCAGAAGCCCTGAAAGAGTTCCTAGTTAGGGCCTATCTATCTCTAAAGGACCATGAGGTAAATAAGAGGAGGTCTAGGGAGGGTAAACTTCCAGCTAACTTCATACTCCCGAGAGGAGCGGCAAGTCAGCCCAAACTCGAACCATTTTCATCTAGATGGGGATTCAATCCGGCCGCCGTGGCTGCTGGTCCCATGTATAAAGGCATTGCCAAAGCCTTAGGCTTTGATGTATTTCAACCGGAAGGTGCTACCGGCTTACCGGATTCAGATTTCTCATCCAAGATTGAGAAGGCATTAGACCTTCTTAATACATATGACTTCATATACGTGCATGTCAAGGGTACTGATGTGGCATCTCATAAGAAAGATCCGTTACTGAAGGTTAGAGTGCTTGAGGAGGTAGATCTTGCACTAGAACCCTTAACAGATCCACCAGAGGATCTCTTAGTAGTCATAACAGGAGATCACTCCACCCCTTGCACTATAGGAAAGCATTCAGGGGATCCTGTACCAATACTATTCTTTGGTAAGGGGCTTCCGAAGGATGATTCGACTAACTTTCAAGAGCTAGATGCATATACTGGGGGGGCAGGATGGTTCACAGGAAGCAACTTGATGAACTTGATCCTTAACTACTCTGATAGGGCCTTAGAATATGGATTAAGGCCTGTTTCCAGAAAAATTCGTTATATACCAAAGGTAAACCAGCTAGCACCGTTTATCCTCTAATCAATTTCTTCCTCACAGAACTCATATTGAGCGGTTTCAATAAATCTCTCCCTATGATCTTAGATAGCTCAGCCTTAAATTGGCAAGCTTTGCATATATCGCTAGTTGTTGGTTCTCCGCAAACTTTACATCTTTTTAGCTTCACATCAGGCGTTATCTCATTAGATATTAACATGAAAGATCTCAAAGCCCTAACCTTGGCCCCCACCTCGAGATCTTCTAATTTGTCTATCTCCCTCCTTATTCCTATTCTCATCCCTTGGGTAAGTGGACATTTACCTAGATGGGCAATTATTCGTTTAGCGACCACTAATGCAGCTACCTCCCTCTCATAAACATATTTCAATGGCCTAACTCTAGGTACTAATCCCTCTTCTATCCTTCTCTCATGCCTCAGCGTCTTGACTAATGCATTAATATCTCCCCTCGCTAAATTCATCAAAGCCGTTTGGACTATATCATCCAAGTTATGGCCGGTGACCACTACAGTAGCACCCATCTCCCTAGCCACAGCATTAATTGCCTGTCTTCTGAGGACACCACAATATGTACAAGCACTTCTTTTAGAATTTCTCGGGAGTTTACCCTCCAATTCTCCTATGGATAATCCATGTATCTCTTCCATGGTAAAAGTTAGGTGCCTAATTCCTAGCTCTTTGCATAGCCTTTCAGCTAAATCTATCGATGATTTTCTGTAGAAAGTACCCTCATCTATGGTAATAGAGGAAATGGTGAGCTTCATATCCGGATTTGCATCTGAAAACTCTTTTGTTAAAATAAGGGCAAGGGAACTATCCTTTCCTCCAGAGTGAGCTACGACTATCTTATCTCCCTCGATTAATTCCTCTTTTAAGACTTTCCAGGCCCTTCTCCTCACGGAAGACATTAGGCAATCGGCGCATAGTGAAACTCCCTTGGCATAATCTGTGTATACCGCCTCATTGACTCCGCACAGGTCACAGATCCTCATGGGTCTCCACCGGGCTTTCATGATAAGTTATCCTGAGCCATGTAATTACATCTCCATCTTCTAAGTAACAGTCATCTGCTTTAGGCCTACCATTTACGAGTATTAGAGTGCTCCACTTACTTAGACCCAACTTACGATAAATGTCCCTGACCATCGTATTCCATGGTAGCTTTATCTCCTTACCGACCAAGAAGACTTTAATTGTATCCATCATATCCCCTAGGTGCCTATTATGTACATCTCTAAAAAAGCAGTACTCTCGGGAGTTTCCATAGAGGGAGATATTACAGTTTTAGGACCTACGTACGTTGGCAGCGGATCTACCTTAGGAACATATTCCATAGTAGGGTATCCTTCCTTCAGTAAAATAAAGGGGATTAAGGAGAGGAATCCTCAGACATATGATGAAATAAGCGAAGGAGCTATAATAGGAGAGGGTACTTTTATCAGAAGTCATTCCATTATTTACGAGAGAGCGAAAGTAGGGAGAGGGGTACAAACAGGCCATGCCGTTTTAATAAGGGAAGACACCGAGATAGGAGATTACACAGTAGTAGGAACGCATTCTATTATAGACGGACATGTTAAGATAGGAGAGAAGGTTAGTATCCAAAGCGGATCATATATTCCTCCAGAAAGCATCATAGGAAATAGAGTATTCTTAGCACCCTTCGTGGTAATAACGAACGATAAGTATCCAGCTAGTAAGAGGCTTCTAGGCGTAACAATAGGAGATGATGCTGTTATAGGAGCTAATTCAGTGCTTATATCAGGTGTTAAGGTAGGAGAGCAGGCTGTTATTGCATCAGGTGCAGTAGTAACCAAAGATGTCCCTCCAGGAAAGGTGGTCCTCGGGGTTCCAGCACGTATCGTCATGGATCGTGTTGAATATGAGAGAAAAAAGAGAGCCTATGAAAGCGGCGGGATTTAAACGTCCTCTATGCCTCCTTCCGTTATCATTATCTCAACGGTTCCCTCAGGGAGATATGGACTCTTAACGAGTTTAACAACTCTTCTATCTTTTTTCCCTCTCTTTATGTATAATCTAGCAGTTACTCCATGGCCAAGGACATGTCCTCCCGCCGGTCTGTTCGGATCTCCGAAGAACGCAGCAGGATCTGCCACAACCTGATTTGTCACTATTACAGCTAGGTTATAACCTAAAGCTAGTTTAAGGAGCTTATGAAGATACTTATTAAGTTTCTGCTGCCTTTCAGCTAAAGTTTCTCTCCCTACATATTCTCCCCTGAAATGGCTTATGAGGGAATCAACTATTATTAGCCCTATGTTTTTCTCTTTAATATAAGGTTCAGCTCTTTCAGTTACTATCATTTGAT
>JAVALV010000116.1:0-8170 GCA_032159055.1 Thermoproteota archaeon
CCCAGCGCCACTGACTTCTATATCCCCATTTAAGCCTACTAGGAATGGATTCAGAACCTTCACATCATCGCTGGACGATGATGGTTTGTGATGATCCACTATGAAAACACGTTTTCCAGCTGAGCTCAGCATTGAAATAAGTTCTATATCGCCGGATCCTAGATCAGAGAATATGTAGGTGACATAGGGTTCATGTTTAAGTGATTTAATGAGGGATTCATTTAGGTACTTAACGATAGTTAGGTGGAAGGAGACGTTCATCTCCCTAAGAAGGGATATCAATATTCCAGCCGAACTAAGTCCGTCCGCATCCAAGTGACTTATTATCCTAATAGGGGGCTCAAGGGATGAGTAGAGATCATGAGCAAAAGATTTAAGGTAGTTTTTTAGAGGAGCTACGTCCAATTTCACCCCTTCTTTAAGAGGCATAGAGTTCAGCTATTTCAGGGCTGTAACGCCAATTTGGAGGTAGCTTCCCGGTCCTCTTATAATACTTGACCAATCTGCTTATCTTGGATTCTGTGAGGATTAGGCCCCTCTTAGCGTGGAAGTCCTTTTTATGTTCTTCTAAATGCTTCCTTATGTTGTAAGCCTTGCTTATGAGCGCAAGCAGATCTTCAGGTATTGGAGGAGCTACTTCATGCTCCTTTAGTATTTCAGTTATCTTCTTACCCAGTATTCTCTTGACGAGGGGTACGCCGTATTCGTCCCTCAGTATCATACCTATCTGACTTGGTGGGATTCCCCTCTTACCTAATTTAACTATTAACTCCTCTATCTCCTCCTTAGATAGGGGAACCCAGTCCAGAGGAGTTTCTCTAGGTGGCCTAGTCGACTCTGACTTGCCCCTTTTCCTGCTGTGCATCCTAGCCATTTGGTCACCCTTCCCTCTCTGCAATCCATTCATCGTTTTTAAAGAATTGCTCCCCCATGGACATCAGGAATCTCTTCAGCTTCTCAGTTGATCTCCCTCTATGGGAAAACTTATCCTTACTCTCACCTAACTCGCCGAATGTGAGCCCATTAGATCCCTCCGGAATGAATATGGGATCAAAGCCCCATCCTCCTCCTCTCTTAACCTCAGATATTGATCCTCTTACCTTACCCTCGAATGTCAGGATGGATTTCCCTGTATGGAGGGCTATTACCGAAGAAAAAATGGCTCTTCTTTCCCTAGCTCCAGACATAAGCTTCAAAATCCCATCATTTCCTATTTTATCGAAGACGTATGAAGAATATGGACCCGGAAAGCCTCCTAAAGCCTTAATGAAGAGACCAGCATCCTCCAAGAAGAATGGTTTAGGAAGGTAATTGGAGAGCCAGAGGGCTGATGTAACAGCTACCTCAACTAGATCTTCTGCTTGGGGCTCCAAGTACTCTACTTGAATCCATCCCAGGCTGACTACGTCCTTAAGCATCCTACTGAACTCCGAGAACTTATGCCTGTTGGATGATGCGAAATACATCTTGATCACTTATATCTACCCCTCGCCTCTACAACTGCTAGCCTCCTTATTACTTTATTAGCCAGCTCTCGGCAGCTCCTATATCCCATTAAGAAGGATTTCCACAGCCTTCCCCATTCATCGGTGATCGATATTAGAGACCTCTTCAGAACGTACAGATCCACCGCATAGTCCTCTATACTATGGGTATACTCGGCTAACCCAAAATCTATCAGGCATATTTCCCCTCCAGAAGCCAGTATTACATTATATGGGGTGAGGTCATTATGAGCTATGCCGGAGGAGTGAAGCTTGCATACAATATCTCCTAATTTCATCATTAAGTCCTTATCTAGGGAATCAGCGAGCTTGGTACCTTCTATATACTCCATCATAAGCGAATCCTTCCATATATCTAGAATGGCTGGAACAGGTACCCCTCCAAGTCTGGCCCTCCTCATAAGCCTAGCTTCCTTACGAGTACGGCTTATTCTCAACTTAATATCAAGTAATGGGTCTCTATAGCCTTTCTTTATTCTTCTTTTGATAACAACAGGCAGACCCAGTAGCTCCGTCTTGTATATCTCAGCCTCTGCTCCCTTGTATATCAGTTCCATCCATATCTGCCTCTTAGGGGAACGAAGGCTACTTCAATTATCTTTCTCTTTATCATCCTTCCATGGGATCTCTCTACTAGGAGGAGATCTTGCCCAAGGAAGCTTGGGCTTCCTACAGGTATAACCATCTTCCCTCCCTCCCTTAATAGATCAAAGAGGGGTTTGGGCACATCTGGAGCAGCAGCTGTTACCAGTATTCTGTCAGCTTTCATTCTCAAGGGGATACCGGCGCTTCCGTCCATGTTGATCACATGGACCCTGCTGGAGTACCCCGCCTCCCTCAGGTTGAGGTATGCTTGGATCGAAAGTAGCGGGCTTATCTCAACAGTCACAACGGTTCCCCACCTATGGGGAGGCTCGCTTGAAGGGGCAACTATTTCGGCGATCGTTGCTGCATGATATCCACTTCCCGATCCTATCTCGACAACTAATTGGCCTGGCTCCAAATCCAAAAGCTCGTTCATCATGAAGACCATATGGGGAGCGCTTATCGTTTGACCCTCACCTATCGGTAGGGGAGTATCTACATAAGCCATATTTCTGTACCTTTTGGGAACGAACATTTCCCTCTTGACTGTCTCAGCAGCTCGCCTGACTTTTTCGGTTCTTATTATCCCCAACCTGATAAGTCTCTCCACTAACGATTTATGATCTTCCATCTAATGATGACTATGCCTGAGGAAATAATAGCTTATGGCCACCCCAACATAACAGCTAAGCATAGGACTACGATGGAGGTAACTAAGGATTATGCCATTACACCCAGGGCAGACTGTATAATAGGGGTTAGATCAAGCAAGGCAGTATCAGATCTTTCGGAAGAGCTTAAGAGGCATTTGCTTGAGGGTGGTCAGATCAAAATCAATTTAATGATTCAGGACATGAGTTTCTCCTTCTCAGCATGGGGAGATTCCCATCTCAAACTGACGAATAGGACCGATATGGTAATTAGAAAATCTACTTACATAGATGATCGAACTCTAGCTGTGAAATCTAATGCTGCGGCGAGAGACATCCCAAGGAATATTGTAAAGGCTTTAAGAGATCCTAGAGCAATTATTGTGATAGAAATAATGTTCTAATCTGAAATATAAAAACTAGGACTCAGACGAAGCCCTGCTCCTTTGGATCCGAAGGCTTCAGTAGTTCCCTCATGTAGGACGTCGCATACATTCCAGATTCCAAGAAGAAGGATGTTACGACATAGCTAGCTCTCCCTATGATCTTAACATCTAAGGCTCGACCTAAAGCCTTTCTTAGACCACCAAGGGCACTGATTTCCGGCAACTCTCTGAAAAGGAACATCTCTTTAGAGATACCTTCGTTCCTTAACAGGTCTCTCACTTCTTCCTTGAGCCATTCTCCTTTCTCCTTGCTCATTGCTCCTATTAGGGGGAGTAATAATTCCCCCACCTTTCCTTCATATAATTCTACTTCTCCATTGCTTTTTACTATAAAGTCTCCGGGTTCTAGCTCTAAACCATGAAACATCCTTTTAGAAAGCAGGACATTGAAGAGGTACGACTGATAGGAGTGTATGTAGAACCTCAATAGATCAATCCCCAGCAAGTTAGATAGTTGCTTGAGACTTCTAGCTGATCCTGCTTGGTAACCCTGGCGCTCGATCATATCCACGGCATCTTCTATGGATCTTAGAATTAGGGCCTTCCCTATCTCATGGTTGAATGGTTCTTTAATACCGAATCTTTGGTAAGAGAAGAAATTTGGGAACTCAGATAGCTCATACATGGAGCTTATTCCTCTAACAACTAAAGTGAAGTGATTCCCATCATGCATTCCCCTTGATATGGGCTCTTTATACCTGCCTACAGGTTTCACTAGGAAGCCGTTCTTCAGGCTTGAGGCCTTATATCTACCTTCTAAGGAGAGAAATTGAAATGATATCGATCTAGAGTCCTTAAGGCCAGCGTATCTGATCCTACCTCCAATTACCCTGTTTATACGTGATATAAGCTCCCTCGTATCCATCTTAACAAACTTAGCTGCAACTAAATAGAGAAATGGGCCCTTCTTTAGAAAAGGTTCTCTCCCTAGAAGGACCCTAGAGGCTCTTCTACCCATGAGGACCTCATCTACTATGAAATCGCTCAATTTTTCTCTTAGCTTACCTTCAAGCCTAGGGCTGGATGTAAGATAGGATAACATCCCCAATCTTACATCTAAGCTTGGTGGCATCACTTGTAAAGCTTCAACCTCCCCGTAACCTTATCTATCTTCTCATTTTCATGGGGTCCTATGCCTACGGCAGTTAAAGTGCCTGGTTCTAGTTCCGTCAAACCAGCGTCCCTTATGATGACGGCTATCAGTCCATTCCCGATGGCCTCCTGATATATTTTTACCAGCTCTTCCTCACTGTTAACTTGAACTACCACTTTCTTGGCTCCTTCTTCCCTCCATCTCCTATATACATCCGGCATCTTCCTTCTAGATTCCTCTGCGGCTTCTAGTGAAGCATGAGCAGCTTGCGCTGCCAACTTACCGCAACTCATGCCGAGATCCTTTCTCACGACAATTACCTGCTTATACTTCAACCTATCACCTCATTAAATACCTCCACATATTCCTTCGCTACGATTCTCCAAGTTCTCTTTAGGGCTCTTCTCCTACCATTTTCACCCATTTTTCTCCTCAAATCTTCGCTCTTCAGGAGAGTTATTATCTTAGAAGCCATGGTTTGAGGTTCATACTTAACTAGGAACCCGTCTATTCCGTCCCTTACAGCGTCCCTTAACCCTCCTACATCTGTAGCTACTACGGGAGTACCGGCGGCCAGCGATTCAAGGGCCACTAGTCCATATCCCTCGTACCTGGCTGGATGCAGGAGGACATCTGCCGCCCTGTAATATAGGGGTACTTCTCTGGGGTTTTTTCTCCCCACAAAATATACTATATCTTCTAAACCGAGGGACGAGACTTTTGCCTTCAAATCTTTTAGGAGAGGGCCATTTCCTATCAAGACGAACTTGACATCTAATTCCCTACGCACTAAAGAAGCGATCAGGGGTATTAGGTCGAATCCCTTTGCATAGGTAAAGGCCCCTACGGATAAAACTACGTATCCACTCAGCCCTAGCATCTCTTTAGCTTCTTCTCTTGGAGGTAGGTCTATGAATAGGTCTGGATCTATACCTCCAGGTATTATCCTGCTTACCCTGATACCTAAGCTACTCAGCTCTTCTTTAATCCAACTGCTTACTGATACAACGGCGCTAGCCCTAGAGGCGGCTAGCTTAGATATCCTTCTCATTCTGAGATCACTCCCGTGAAAAGTGACAACATATTTCCTGCCTGCAAGACTAGCGATAAAACCAGATAATCCTGAAGTAAGGGCGTAATGAGCTGATATCACGTCAAACTGATCTTTAATTAGGGAGTATGCCGAGTATGATATGAAGATCAGACCCCTGATCCCCGGGACTCCTATTTTAGGAGGCCTCTTGACCTCCTCCCCGAGCTGTGAAGAGGCGCTGGCATACGAAATGACAGTTACTTCATGCCCCATTGCTATCAGTTCCCTCGCTAGGTAAGTCATGTATATCTGAACCCCTCCCGTGGCTGGATAATAAGGCCCGACCAAAGCTACCCTCATCTCAAGAGAAGATCTGTTATGTAAGATAAAGGTAGATGCTTGAAGCTGAAAATTTAATTCGGAGGATAATGCATATGCCCATGATCCTTCATGGGGGTTAAGATAGGCGATATTGTCACTAGTAGGTTAGAGCTCAGGCTGAAAGATCTATCTGGAAAGAAAATAGCTCTAGATGCCTTTAACGCCATGTATCAATTCCTAGCCAAGATAAGGCAACCAGATGGAACCCCTCTAATGACGAGTAGAGGTGAGATCACTAGTGTCCACTCGGGTATATTTTATAGGACAGCCAATTTGCTGAAGGAGAGGATAATACCCATATATGTGTTCGACGGAGAGAAACCTGAGTTTAAAGCCAAGACAGTTGAAGAGAGGATAAGAATAAGGGAAGAAGCAGAGGTAAAGTGGAAGGCAGCTCTTGAGAGAGGTGAGCTAGAAGAAGCTAGAAAGTACGCTCAAGCATCACTTAATGTGACTAGTGAGATGGTAGAAGATGCTAAGAGAATATTAGAGTTGATGGGCATACCCGTTGTACAGGCGCCAAGTGAGGGTGAGGCCCAGGCTGCATATATGGCAGCCAAGGGAGATGTATGGGCTGCTGGATCCCAAGACTATGATTCCCTCCTCTTCGGAGCGCCAAAGCTTGTTAGAAACATTACGATAACGGGGAAAAGGAAGGTCCCTAGGAAGAACGTTTACATCGATATACATCCAGAACTCATAGAATTAGATAAGATTCTTAAGGATAATGGTATATCAAGAGAACAGCTCATACTCATAGGGATCCTTGTAGGATCAGATTATAACCCGGGAGGGGTTAGGGGGGTTGGAGCCAAGAAAGCCCTGGAGCTTGTGAAGAAGTTTAGGGATCCGGAAGTGCTCTTCTCTAAGGTAGAATGGGAATTCGATGTGGATCCCATGTCCATATATGAGTTCTTCTTGAATCCCCCCATTACAGATGAATACGAAACTAGGCTAAGGAAGCCGGACAGTGAGAACCTGCTCAGGTTCATGGTGGAGGAGCATGAGTTCTCCGAGGATAGGGTAAGGAAGGTGATAAATGAAGTAGAGGAATCTTACAAGATGATAGCCGGTGGTGGGCTGGAAGCTTGGTTCTGAGCCGGATCATTCCTCATCCGGAGTTAAATATTTTCTTCCCTCAGAAACTTCTATTAGGAGTTCTCCCTTCTTACCGCTGGATGAAGCTATAATCTTTCCCATGACCTCGAGCTTTAGAAGGGCTTCCTCTATCTGGGAAAAGGACACCCCTGGTAATTTAGAAGACACTAGATCGTAAAGCTCCCTATCGTTTATGACCCCTCTGCTCCTTAATATGTCGTAAATAACAGTAATTAGGGGAAGGGGTTTGGACATTTAACCTGCCCTACTTACTCCTTCCAGCTCAGCGCTGCTAACGCCCTTGACTCCCTGTACAATATCCATTATCCTATCTGTAATGCCATCTTCCTCAGGAGCCGTAAGTACCATACTCAGGGAGGTTATACCGAACCCTATGGGTTTCTCCTCATATCTCTCTAATTTTCCGTCTATAGATGAAATTGCTTCCTTCAACTCTTGGACCACTTTAGTTAGCTCAACGCTCCCATCTAAAAGCGCCCTAACAAGTGCCATTATCCTAGCCATCAGATCACCTCACGGTCCAGTGAACCCGCAGTTTGGACATATATATTCATTAGCCTGCTTTCTACATGTATTGCATCTGATAATCACAGCTTCTCCGCAATTTGGACAGCGAAAGGCGACCACTCCCCTCTCGTAAGTGACCTTTCGCCCGCATGAAGTACAAAATATCTCCTCATCGGGAGGTAGCAGGGTGAACACTAGACTCTCCTTTGACAATTTCATACACCGATATGGCTTGACCACCGGTAATTTAAAGATGTCCTTGGCTAGCTGATCTGGGATCTGAACCTATCGGTGAGCCTTATCAGATAAGTTTTACCTGATTTTTTCCTCTCAATAACTTTTCTATCGACTAATTCCTTGATAAGCCTACTTATTTTTGGTTTTGAGAATCCGGTAAGATCAGGGAGTTCTTCCTGTGATATCTCTCCCCTCTCCATTACAGCTTCTATCAATTTCCTCTCATCTACTGTGAAGAAGTCCATTAGATCTACCTTTCCTTCCCTCTTATGCAAAACATAAAAAGAGAGATATGCGATTAATATTCCAAATAAGATGCCAGTAACCAAGGGAACGGGATTGGCCATCTCTCTTAATACGTATAAGAGGGACCACTCCCCGTATCCCAGGGAAGGAGCACCAGCTTCCTCCAGAACCTTCAATTCATAGCCTTCAGAGGATAATCTCTCCATCATATCTTTATTCAGGCTGTTACCTACTACTATAATCGATTTAACATTCCTTAGATGCTCTTTCAGGGAATCCATGAATCCTTCTGGTGGTTTACCATCCTTCGTGTATACTATGGGTGCGTCCCTTTCAACAGCAGCAGAGAGAGCGACCATATAATAGGA
>JAVALV010000117.1:0-3705 GCA_032159055.1 Thermoproteota archaeon
AGTTACTCATGAGAAGATTCCGCCGGATGGGCTCCGACTTCGATCTCGTGGAAAGGATTCCGTTAAAACTATATCTGTTTGATCTTCTCCTGCTCAATGGTAAAAGTTATCTAGAGAGACCCTACATCGAAAGGAGGGCCAAGCTGGAGGAAATAGTCGAGGAGCCCCTGCTCATAGTGCCTTCCATGGTGGCCGATAGCCCTGATGAAGGTCAATCCTTCATGCTAGAGTCATTGAAGAAAGGGCATGAAGGGATTATGGCCAAGAAATTGAACTCTCCTTATGTGCCAGGGAATAGAGGGAGGTATTGGCTGAAGGTAAAGGAGACGCATACCTTGGATCTAGTAATAGTTGCGGCAGAACGTGGTTATGGGAGGAGGCATAGGTGGTACAGCGATTACTATCTAGCCGCTAGAGATCCTGAAACCGGTGAGTTCTTAGTTGTTGGCAAGACATTCAAGGGACTTAGTGATGAAGAATTTGAATGGATGACTCGTAAGCTCCAAGAACTTATAATTGAGAAGGAAGGCAAGTTGATCAGGGTTAGGCCAGAGATAGTAGTGGAAGTGGCCTTTAATGAGATCCAGAGAAGCCCTAAGTACAGGAGCGGGCTGGCTCTAAGATTTGCTAGGATATTAAGGATCAGGGATGACAAGACCGCTGAAGAATCTGATACAATAGATAGGGTCAGAAAGCTCTATGAGAAGCAGATTAAGAAATTCTGATATTATTTCGCTCCTATCTTTCATCTTCATCCCATTTCAAGCTGTGGAAAAGGTCAACAAGCAGCTAGGACACCATATCCCTGAAGGCGCATATTAACGGAGTAGAAGGGATTCCCTAAGTTCCTTATATTATTGTGACTGGATTAAGTGCTGAATGAGGGTATTGAGAAAGGAGCTAGTAGGAGGAGAAGGCCTTATATACTTAGCCACAAGGGTCTCAAGGAAGGTAGGAGGACCTGAGGATATAGCAGAGGAGCTGAAGGATGTAGATAGGGTTAAGAGGCTCCTAGCAAACATATTAAAGGCTGGTCACTTCTCGGTCCTAGAGCATTCTCTAATAAGGATCTGGGTGGACGCTGACTGGGATGAAGTGGCTGGGGCATTCTTCCACCATAAATATGTGGAAGCATCTGAGACGGATCCTGTATTGATATCGCTGAATCCTAGGGCAGCAATAGAGATATTACATGATGAGAGAGCTAGATTCATCGCAAAGGAAGCTATAAAGGAGTTACCAATAATTTCAAGTGCCTTGGGGATAGAAAGTAGTGAGAAACCCGCTTTGGATGTTAAGATGAAGAAGGTAAGTGAGGATCCCCTCGTCTACTTCTTCATCGGGTCGCCATACGAGGACCCGAGACATGGATTCTATGCCTTCTGGACTGAGATGTCTCGAGTAGCCTCGCACCAGTTCGTCAGACATCGTAGGCTGAGCTTCACCCAGCGCTCCGGCAGATACACCAAACCTAACGGGTTCATCTTTCCATCTGTAAAGGAAGAGGCCCTTAAAATAATGAAAGAGCATGCCAATCTGAGCTATTTAACTTATAATAGATTATTAGCCATGGGTATAGGGAAGGAAGACGCTAGATACATATTACCAGCAGCTCTGAAGACAGCTATATTTGTAAGCGGAAGACAATCGGATTGGTATCACTTCCTAGAATTAAGAACCGATGTACATGCTCAGGAAGAGATAAGGAAGTTCGCATGGGTTGTAGCTAAGGTAATGAACTGGGATAAGTGAGTAAGGGGACTGATAGAAGATATACTACACGAGAAACTCTCACTAATACTTAAATCAGATCGCTGGCTCAGGTATTAGCTACGCACATCTATTAATGAGCCGAGCTTAGATCCAACTAGCAAGGGTCTACGAAGACCATCGATATGATTATGGGCGAAGGCAACTAGAGAATTATTATGGAGGATCTGAAGCTCTTCTATAGGGGTAGGGTGGTTACGCTCGAAGTAAGGCAGGTAGATGGCAGAACTAGGGAAATAGTACGTCATCCAGGTTCAGTCTCGATACTCCCCTACGAGGATGGTCATGTCTACCTAATAAAGCAGTATAGATATCCTCTCAATGGATACATATGGGAGATACCGGCTGGTACGTTAGAGGAAGGAGAAAGTCCAGAAGAATGCGCTAGGAGAGAACTTGAGGAAGAGACCGGACTTATAGCAGGTAGGCTTGAGAAGATGTTCGAAGCATACCTGATCCCGGGTTACGGTACTGAGAAGATGCACTTCTTCCTCGCTACGGAGCTATCTGAGGGTGAAATGCATCCAGAGCCGTCTGAGAAGATAGAGGTTTATAGAATACCCTTCGATAAGGTCCTTAGGATGATAGGTGAGAAAGATATAGTGGATGCGAAGACCATAGCAGCCTTGTTATGGTATGAGTTGCGGTTGAGGGATTCTCATAAGCAAAGGTAGAGAAAAGGAAGGAAAGGAACCATGCTCGCTTGGGAGATCTACTAATGGCATAACTCGGTTGAATAACTTTACTTTATGTTTTTACTTATGCGGCCCTTTAACGACGGGCTGGTAGATTATTTGGGGAGTAGTAGCTCTGCCCTAATTAATATCTCAGTTAACTTGTTAAGCTAGCTCTCTACATGCAGGTAGGGAGCTTGCAGGATAATGTTCTCCAATTCATGAGATATAGTATCCCAAGCGATCTGAGATCCCTTATAAATGAGGGAAAATTCTCCAAAGCTGAGGACTTAATCAATAACCTCTTGAAGGGCGCTGGTAATAATTATGAACGGAGATTGGAGTTTGAATTAGATAGAATCCGTAGATGGCCTATACAGTATCCTTTCGATAGAGGCGAGGCTCTAAGGAAACTAAAGGAGAAAATACCTGATATCACCTCACAAGAGCTAGATGTTCTGATAGCCAGAGGATGTATAGATCACAGGCCTATAGAGGGCTCACTAAGAATTTTTGAGAGGTTCGTCCCTAACTCCTTCTGGTTGTGTCCCGAACTTAAGGAGAGGGCTAGAGAGGAGAGAGATGAGGTTGCCGAGAGATCCAAGGAACTTCTAAGGGAGAGAGCTAAGGAGGTAATGGGTTTGGAAGCAGCCCCTCTCCTTTATAGATTTAGGGCGAAGTTGACCGTAAAGAAAGGATCCGTGCCTAAAGGGGAAACTATTCGCATATGGATCCCTGTACCTAGAATAAGCGAGCTTAACCCAGAAGTGAGGATATTAGGTTATAATCGAGAGCCTTATCTATCTGATGAGGTATATAAGCAAAGAACTGCGTATTTTGAAGTAGTTTCATCGGGGCTTGATGAGGATGTATGGATAGAATACGAGGTAGCTGCGAAACCGCTCAAAGTGGATCTAAAATCAGAGGAGATTGAAAGGGGTAATATCACTGAATATTTAGAGGAGAGAATACCTCATATAAGGTTCTCTAATGATTTAAGGAAGCTCACAGAATCTATAATTGGGAACGAAGACAACCCACTACTCAAAGCTCGAAGGATATGGGACTGGATAGTGGACAATGTAATATATACATACGTCCACGACTATGCCCTCTTTGATAATATAAGTCGGTATGCAGCCTTTAGAAGGAGAGGAGACTGTGGAGTTCAGGCAATATTTTTTATCACAATGATAAGACATGCAGGTATACCAGCAAGGTGGCAGTCTGGATGGTATGCCAATCCAGTGAGGTGGAGTAT
>JAVALV010000118.1:0-3237 GCA_032159055.1 Thermoproteota archaeon
CGAAGGGTGGTTCCTTTGGAAACACGTCTAAGGCGGCTCCTTTAATTTTACCCGATTCTAGGGCATCCAGTAAAGCTTCTAATTCAATGAGCTCTCCTCTGCCCACATTAACTATTATAGCACCTTCTCTGGCAATCTCAAGTTCTCTCCTTCCTATTATACCCCTAGTTTCCTCTGTCAGGGGAGATGCGAGTACTATTATCTCGCTATCCCTGAGAATCCTCTCCAAGGGCTTACCGCCATCCCTGTACTTATCATAGAAGGATACTTCCATACCAACGTTCCTCAAGATGGAGGATATCTCGAGACCCACTACTCCCATAGATATTATACCAACTTTCTTGCCCACAAGCTCGAACCCCTTCAATCTCCTCTTAGCCCAGTCACCTGACCTCATCTTCCTGTCTCCTAGGCTTATTCCCCTAGCCAAATCCAAAATTAAACCAAGCACGAGCTCAGCAACAGCCCTAGCTCTCACAGGAGCTCTTTCAACTACAATAGCTCTTCTCTTAGCCTCGCTAAGATCCACGTGATCGAGACCATGCGTTGCAGTTACCACGAGCTTTAATCTCTTAGCTGCCTTGAACTCTTCCTTCCCCAGCTTCTTACTTGTCCTTATGACAACTACGGTTGATTCTTCTATTCTATTCCAGTCTCTGGTGACCTCTCCAAGTTCCTCAAGCTTGGGATCCAAATCTCTAGGCAGGTTATCTGCTATAAGGAAGAGCTCCCCTTTCTGCTTCCTAGTATTAAAATCGCCTCCTAACGGAGCCTCCTTAACATCGATCAGGCCTGTTGGAACATCGCTCATTACCACTAACTCATCCTTAAGCCTCCTAGTTATCCTCATTGCAGCAGTCAAAGCATCTCCAAAGGTTTTATACGGATTGACTATATCAGAGAGATATCCTAAGCTGAATATAGGCTCTGAAGCAGCTAAAAAGTCAGGTTTGGTTAGCATGGAAGCGACAGGAGCTAGGCCCCATCCCAAAGAGGCTATGGTAGCACTTTCCCTTATTCTAGACAACCATTCAATGCTCTCACTTCTGGTCACTAGATCATAGAAGTCCTCTTCCCTCATCCCAGCGAGATGCCTAGCAAGCCTGTTGATACATGGATCCCAGAAGTAGGAACAATCAATCGATCCAAAGGGCACCACCTCGGAGGTTTGAAAGGTTAACACCTCCAAGGAAGGCCCCATCCATCCTCAGGGCGACAAGACCTCCCATCAGGGACACCTGAGCCGATAATTACTATATCTACATATAAATGTTGCCTACAGTCAGGGAAGAGCTAGCGCCTTGATGGAGTGAAGCGTTCCATAGCGTTCCAAACGCTTCCCTAATTACTTCATGTAGCAGGTTAAAATAATGAGGGTTGATGAGAATGAAAATGAAGATATTACTTCCGGTCCTCCTGATGATATCTCTACTCATAGTCCCTGTATATGCCTACGGATCTAATCCCAATTCCAGCTCTAACCCAAGTTCAGGTTCAAGTGATAAGCTGGCTCAGAAGCTTCTATCCTCCTATGAGAATCTTAAAACATTCCTGCAGAATTTGAAGGGCAAAGTAGACCCATCCACAGCTCAGAGAATAGAAGATGTCCTGTCAAAGAGTGATGCATTGGTTGAGGACGCGAAGAGCGACCTGTCCAGCGGAAATACCACGTCAGCCATAAGAAAATTGAAGCAAGCTCTCTCATTCATTAGAGATCTACTGAAGACCCTCAGAAATATAGAGACCGTAAAAGAAGGAGCTAAGCTTAATTACTTCATTAGGAGGGCTACAGAAGCTCTAAAAAGAGCTTGGTTCGTGACTAAAAATCTTGAGAGGAAAGGAGTCAACATGTCGAATGTTGAAGGGAAACTACAGGACGTAAAATCTCTTCTTGATGAAGCTAGATCTCTCTTAGCATCTGGGGATGTTAATGAGACTAAAAGCAAGCTGAATGACGTAAGAATGGCTTTAAGGGAAGTATACAGGGAAATAGGAAAGGGGGCAAGGGGGCACTTAAACTTAACGAGGGAGAAAGTTGTAAAGAGGATAAAATTCATTGAAGGAAGCGCGGAGAGATGCATAGCCAAGCTCGAACTCCTAGAAAATAGGCTTAAGGGCGCCAATAGGACAAATGCCGCAAACAGGGTGGATATGCTCAAGAACAAAATACTTCAGACGCTGGAATCCCTTCACAGTCATATGAAGAACGGGGAGAGGCAGAAGATCATTGGAGATGTTAGAGCCTTAATCAGATATCTCAGGTTCTGCAGAGGCTTCAGACATTAATGAGGACATCGGAGTGATTAGAAAGCCTGTCACAATACTCTTTTTTTGCTTATCATTAGATTGAGATCTGCCGGTAGCTATGACGATCCCTTATTGCCTCTATGATGCGCCATCTCTCTCATTAAGGGATCTGCATTAAACCTATAACTTTCCCCTCCTCATTTTGATTGATCCTGCATGAAAGGAACCCTTGCATGGCTGACATGCATTATCCTGGTGTCATCATTGAATGCCGCGGCGCAATATCAGGGGATGTCCATAACGGTCTATCCTGATGGATGGTGCAGGATAGAGGAAATGCTGAACGTTTCGGATGTCATCATGGAGATCCCCCTGATAGGGGAACCATCATACGTAACCGTATTGGATGAAGATGGCCTCCCTCTCAACTATACGGTGGAAAATCTCACACTCATCGTAGATGCCGGAGCCTCAACCCTTCTGAATATAACTTATGATACCCAGAGCCTGACATTCAAGCAGGGCTTGGTCTGGAGCCTTAACCTGACCGAAAACTTCTCCTCACCAATTGAGGTAAGGTTTATTGGTGCTCCAGATATAGTCGGGATATCCAATACCCCTCTGAGCATAAAAGAGGGTCCTGACTACTTGGAGCTAGTGATGGGCGCACCGTTCTACATAGAATACGTGTATACATCGCCTTCAGTAGAGGGTAAGCAAAAGGAGGGATTACCTTACCTATACATACTCTCTTTAATTATTGCCCTGGTAGTTGCCTCCCTATGGTGGCTTAATACCAAGAGGAGAGCTAAAAGCCCTATCTATCTAGATAGCGTGGATCTCTCTATACTATCCTCCCTATCCGGCGGAGAGAAGTCTCTCTCAGGGTTAAGGAGGGAATTATCTATACCGAAGACCACCTTATGGAGGAGGGCAAGAAGGCTAGAGGAGAACGGCCTGTTGGAGGTAAGGAAAACTCCAACAGGAAAC
>JAVALV010000119.1:0-3269 GCA_032159055.1 Thermoproteota archaeon
GGCTGGGAAAAGTCACAACTGAGGAGGTAAATGAAGAGCGGATAAATGAAGGATATCTGCTCTTAGCGAAATAAAGGAAGGGATAAGTAACTTGGAGAATTTATGTAGAGGTTTAGTAGAACGATTGACGTGCTTAACCCAGAAATAAAGTTAGAAAACTAGCTGAGGAAACTAGACGAGGAGAAGGAACAATTATTTTCCTTTGATGGGTAAAGTAGCTAGATGAATGATATCCTAGATATGCTGCATCCAACTGTCAGGGAGCTTTGGCTTGAAAGGTTCACCAAGTCAACCCCGCCTCAGGAGAAAGCGATCCCCCTGATCCTGAAAGGGAAAAATGTCCTTATAATCTCCCCAACGGGGACAGGGAAGACAGAAGCCGCGTTCCTTCCGATCCTATCCCAGATGATGGGAATCAGGAGCAGGGGAAGCGGAGGAATAAAGATACTCTACATCACCCCTCTCAGGACGCTGAACAGGGACATCTTGCGTAGGCTCGAGTACTGGTCCCTTAAGCTGGACTTGAGGATGGGAATAAGGCACGGCGATACCTCCCAATCTGAGAGGAGGAAGCAGGCCCTTGCCCCTCCTGATATAATGGTGACGACGCCGGAGTCCATGCAGCTCCTGCTTGCTGGCAGGAAGCTCAGGCGACACATCGAGACGGTGAGGTGGGTAATAGTGGATGAGATACATGAGATGGCTGGTAGCAAGAGGGGAGTTCAGCTCTCCATCCTAATGGAGAGGCTCAAGGAGGTAACTGAAGGGGTTCAGATAGTCGGACTCTCAGCAACCGTAGGCAATCCTCATGAGATAGCTAAGCTCCTAGTAGGTAATCGGGGATCATGCGAGATCGTCTACACTCCAGTATCTAAGGAGATGGATGTGAGCGTGATATGGCCAGATCCTAGCAGGAAATTAGCTGAGAAATTATTTCTGACGCCAGAGATAGCTGGAAGGATAAAGGAGATAATAGATTCTGTGAACAGCAACAGGACCACCCTCATATTCACGAATACGAGACCTGCCGTTGAGTTCCTAGGGAGCAGGCTTATGTTATGGGACGAGAAATTCCCAGTATACGTGCATCATGGGAGCCTCTCTCAGATGAAGAGGGTCAGTATAGAGGGGATGCTCAAGGAGGGGAAGCTTAAGGGAGTTGTTTGCACCTCCTCCATGGAGCTTGGCATAGACATAGGCCACATAGACTTCGTCGTCCAGTTCAATTCACCAAGGGAGACGAGGAGGCTCATCCAGAGGGTAGGGAGATCTGGTCATGCGCTAGGGAGGGCAAGCAGGGGGATGGTGGTTGTCGGTAGCAGCGATGACGCCTTGGAGTCCTTAGTTCTGGTCAGGAGGATGAAAGAGGACATAGTTGAACCTTCCGAAATACCTGATAAGCCCTATGATGTCTTAGCCCATGAGATAATGGGCCTAGTGATCTCAGGTCACTGGGATGAGGAGGGCTTGTACGAGTTAGTGAGGAGGGCTTATCCTTACAGGAACTTGGAGTTTGAGGAGCTACTAGATGTTTTAAACTTCATGGAGGAGATAGGACTTGTAAAGAGGATATGGAAAAGGCTTGTTCCAACTCAGAGGGGATATAGATACTTCTATGCGGCACTTTCAACCATACCAGAGGTGATACAGTACAAGGTAGTTGAGAGAAGCAGCAGGGAGTTTATAGGCTTCTTAGATGATAGATTTGTGGCTGAATACTGTGAGATTGGGGCTAGATTTATCATGGGAGGCTCTCCTTGGGAGGTCGTATCACTTGGTGAGGACACTGTGTATGTTGAGCGTATAGGAGATTACGAGAGCGCCATACCTAGCTGGATAGGTGAGGAAATACCTGTTCCATTTGAAGTAGCTCTTGAGGTCGGTAGGATAAGGGGAAAGATTGAGGAAATGGCCTTAAATGGACTAAAATATGGAGAGATCTCTGAGATAATGGCAAAAGAGTACGAAGCTGATCCTGGAACGATGAAAAAAGCAGTTAGGAGCATCTACGAGATGACGAGAGCGGGAATGCCAATTCCCACGGATCGGAGGATCGTTGTAGAGCAGGCTGGTGACTTAGTCGTCGTTCATGCTCACTTCGGCAACAGGGTGAACAGGACCATAGCCAAGTTCCTCGGCTATGGGGTAGCTAGAATGACGGGCCTCTCTGCCTATGTGTCGGAGGGACCTTACAGGATAGTATTGAGGACCGAAGCTAGGGCTGAGGATGTAGCGAGCTTGCTGAATGTAACCGAGGAGGAGTTCCTAGAGGACCTTAGATCAGCAGTGGAGGATAGTAGAGCATTCAGATGGAGGCTGGAGCAGGTCGCAAGGAGGATGGGTGTTATCGAGAAGGGAGCTAGGCTCACTAGAAGCCTAGTAGACAAGCTCCTAGTTGGGCTGAGAGGTACTCCCGTCCATGAGGAGGCAATCAAAGAGGTTATGAATAGGGATCTGGATGTAAAGAATGCCCTTAATGTTATAAGATCCATCCAAAGGGGAGACATTGAGATAACAACGTGCGATGGTCCATCTCCCCTATCGATGGAGCATGTGAGGGATTTGAAGGGTTTCATGGAGCCTGTAAATCCGGAGAAAAGACAGGTAATTTCGTTTCTCAGCTTCAAGATGAGGATCATGAACGAGTTCGTGACCTTCGGATGTCTGAATTGCTCCCATGTTTTCAGTCTTCCAGTCAGAGGGATAGAAAAGCTAAATTGTCCAGTTTGCGGTTCAACAAACCTGTCCTTCGATATCGTGAGTGAGGAAGAGATGTCCTCGAGGTTGAGGAGATGCTCTGCTGGGAGAGGGGGAAGAGGATGCAGAAACCTGAAGACCAGCTCAGACCTACTTAAGGGATACGGGATGAATGCTGTGCTAGCTAGAGCATCTGGTATGAGCTTCAGGGATATTATTAGGTTCTTGAGAGAGTGGAAGGGAGGAGATATCTTCAGGGAGATGTATTATCACTTTAGGAAGGTAGATGAATCATTTCACTAGAGAAAATCAGGTGAGGTGAATGGATGAATGGAATGGCTTGCTCCTTTGATATCGATCAATCAGTTTGGAATTTACTTCGAATCGAGACCTAAGGCCTGCTGATCCTATATTATTTTTCAAAGCCTGCCAATCTATCTAGATCTATCTCCACTTTAGATCTCCATCCTATCCTGACCATGTCATCATCCTGCTCTAGATATCCCATTCTCAGCATTTTCCCCACTACGTACTCAACTCTAGGCCCCTTGAACTTCGACCTCAGTACGTCC
>JAVALV010000120.1:0-2645 GCA_032159055.1 Thermoproteota archaeon
TGGACCCATGGACCTACCTTCATTCCTCACGGTCAGCATTATTGTGCTGTAGTCCTGTACCCAGCCGATGAAGAAGTTCCCTATTATTATCCAGATGAGGGCTGGGACCCATCCGTAAGCAACTGCTATGAAGGGTCCAAGTATCGGACCTAAGGCTGCTATGCTCTTGAACTGAAATCCGTAGAGGACATACCTGCTGACTGGAAAGTACTCCACTCCATCGAGATACATGTGAGCTGGCGTTGTCCTGGATTCGCTGACCTCCCATATGTGCTCATCGACCCATCTAGCGTAGAAGTAGTATGCGACGGCATACGCTATTAAGGCCCCTATGATCCATAGGGAAGGGGTCTCTAGATAGCCAACTTGCATGGCAATCCCCCACAAGGTTTGGGTTGTTATGAGCTTTTAGCTTATTACCTTTTCTCTATTCGTCATTCGGCATAAAATGTCAAAATGTTGTGCTGAAGAGGGAGAAATTATTCACACAGTTTCCGGCACTTCCTCCGTTACATCCCTCTCCCTCAGCTGACGGAACTTCCACCCCTCTATCTCCGGAAGAAGGTAAGGAAGGAGCTTGAGCATCATGGGAGTGCTTATAAGGGGCAGGCCAAGCATTTCACCTAGTATAAGGAGATTTATTAGGTCCTTCATTCTCGCAGCTTCCTTCCTAGTCTCCCAGTAGAGGTCAAAGAAGAAGAGCCCGAAGAGGAAGTCCCTTACAGCATTTTTAAAATCGCTCCACCTCATGGCAAACGACCTCCAGTCCCCTCAGGAATCTCAATAAATCTATGTCACCAGCTCCTTTAAATGATAACTGTATGGTCCTATCGGTCTGATCGCAGTAATGGACAGTAACGATCCTCCTCTTTTTATCCATGAGGAAACCTCTTCCTAAGAAATACTGACCTAGATGACCACCTATCTCAATAGGACCATCTTCCTCAACTTTCATCCTCGGTTTAAGATCTCTCCTTCCCGGTCTTATCACTACCTTCATATCTAAAGCGTAATTGGGGCTGGCGATTACGTGATAACTCTCGCCAAAAATAACGTAAGCCTCATCTCCCTCTCTTCTATAGCTTGTGACATCAGATCCATATATGGTTGCCATTACAGTCGCATCCTCTGGTATTTTGAGGCTAAGGAACCTCACAGTTCCAAAGAGCTGATTAACCGCCTTTATATCAACTTCCCTCATCATGCTTAAAGCCCAGAGGAAGCTTTATCCTTTACGCTCTTAGCGTATGCATGTGTCTCAAATGTATGAATTGGAACTCATCATAGCCATATCAGCAATATTCACCGTATGGTATTTCATAGGCTCTTATTCAAATAGGAAACTTCTAGCTAATGTCTGGAAATCCCTGTTGGAACAAATGGAGCAATATACTCCCACGATCACGAGGAAAGAATATGGAGGATCTGCTTTTATAGCAGTGGCAGACAAGCCATCTCCTCCATTTAAGAGGATAGAAATGGCCTTCACATGCCTTCCTAGGGAGATCCTAATAAATCACCTCATATCCTTAGCAATGGGGAGATCAGATCTACTCACAATATCAGCTGATTTCCTTAGGGAGCCTAAGAAAGTAGCTGGCTTGAGGAACTTTCCCGATTTAATGGGGCATGTTTCCAAATTGAAGATCACTCAGGGGAAGCCTAACATGAGACTCATCTTTACCGCTGATCAGGTGCTTAAGGGCTCAGTTAAGAAAGCCTTAGATGCGATCACAGAAGCATGCAGCTCTGGGCTCTGCTAGGATAAAGCTACTCTGTGCCTGGAATGCGAACTCTAACGGAGCCTTTACCTTGAAATGAATTGAACACGTCTGCTGCCTTCTCTACACCCTTCATCAGAACCTTAAAGAACTCGTCTACTCCCATGCTCAGCTGGGCAGCTGATCTCTCTATATCCCTGGCTCCCCTCACCCAGAAGGTCACCATATCACTGTACACTCCGAGTCTAAGGTGGGTGGGTACGGATAATCCCATGGGGAGTAAAGCATAACCCTCAGCCCTTCTGCTTGGGATAAATCCAAGTTCCTCCATGGAATTAAGTAACTTAGAAACGAGATCTTCTATATAGGGAGGGGAAAGATAAGCATACATCTCTATTCCAGTGAGGTCTCTTTCATAGCCCATTTCCATCTCACCAACTGGAGAGACTACAATAAAAACATCAGGATCTTGCCATACTTGTCCACCTGCTTAAGTAACAATGTTAGGTGCCCTCCTAATACGTACGGAAAACACTTCTACTATTAGAATAATCCTTAAAGGGGAATGTAAGTTGCCCATCATCGCTAAAGAGCTTGGAGACGCTTCTAGTGGCAGAAAATGTAATATAACGGCCTGAATCCTTGACTCAGATGTCTAATTTTCAACATAACGGGAAAATTAAACAGAGCACGCCAAGTAAAAGTTAAGCCTTTTTAAGCAGCAGGAACCTTAATTAAGATCCCGTTGCCCTTAAGGCGGTGATTTGGTTGAAGGGCTATGGTCTCATATACTGGATAGACCTTTCAACGGGAAAGCAGAGGAAGGAACATGTCTCTGATGACCTCTCTTGGAAATTTATTGGTGGTAAGGGGATTGGAGCTAAAATTCTCTATGACATAACAGATGCTGGAACAAACCCGCTT
>JAVALV010000121.1:0-11799 GCA_032159055.1 Thermoproteota archaeon
AAGTCCTCATTTAGAATGAGGGAATCTCTTTTCTTATCGATCCCTAGAACGTATCCTCTCTCCCTAGCTAGCGATCCAACGTTTAGATAGCTGCACCCTATGTTCAATGCCAGCTTCTTAGCTATTGTAGTCTTGCCAGAACCAGGAACCCCTATTACAACGACTATACCACCGGGATGTCCCCTCTCCGGGAAACGTTTATATTCCCCAGATGCACTCCATGCATCGGGCTCCGGTGGTGTAGCCCGGTTAAGCATAGGGGCCTCTCGAGCCCCAGACCCGGGTTCAAATCCCGGCCGGAGCACCATTTACCCATTCCCCTAGTAAGGGAGCTCTCCAAAGAGGGAGGTAATTGGATGGAAATTCGCAACTCCAACTAAAGCTGACCACAGTATGTATGCCACCAAAGCTGCCACTATGAGGCGAACTGGTTTCTTATTATAGGCAGGTATCAACAAAAATAGAGCTTGGATCATAACTAGTACCAAGTAAAAGTTATCTAGGATCACACTTTGAGGCTGCATCCATACTATCATAACCCAAACTCCTAACTCGGCTATGAATAGGGCCACTGGAAATGTAAAGATAGCAAATAACGTCCCATAAACCGTCTCCACGAGTATCTTCTTTATGGCAGGAGGTAATCCCCTTCTCTTCCTTCTAACGGAAGGAGTCCTACTCCTCCACCTCCTAGACGATCTCAGCATAGGATCACCCTGATCTTATAACGCTTCCCACATCCTTTCCTTCTACCAGATCGAGTAAAGCTTCCGGTTTATCTCCACTTAAAATTATCGTTGAAATAGACGATCTTCTCAGGATTTTAATTGACAATGCGTCGAGAAGCTCGTAGGTGCCTGGATGATAGGGCTTACTTGCTACTATCTTCTCTAGCTCATCATAGGTTAATTTTTCCAGCTTTTTAGCATCTGGATATAGCTTGGGATCCTTATCATATACCCCATCTATCCCTGTCATTTTAGCGATGAAATCGAACCCCAACTTCTCGGCCATGAGAGCAGCAACAGCATCAGTAGACTGGCCTGGCTGCATTCCTCCAGCCACTGGTATCTTATTCATTGCTATGGCAATAGCCGCATCCTCGTAGCTCTCAACTACCTTAGGATAGGCTAAAGAGCCGAGGGATGACATGACCACCATGGCGTGCAGCCTAGTAGCTAGTATACCAGCATAGTCCTGGGTGTAGTTATCTCCTCCCATGCTTCTAATGGCATCTATATAGATCCTCGCTGTATCGCTACCTCCAGTTACTACTGCCATACTGACGTCTAAATCCCTCAACTTTCTCAATACACTGGATATCCTCAATATCGCGGAATAATCTCTACTCAATATACCCTTGAATATGTGGCCTCCCAACAGAATGATCAAGCTCTTTACCTTCAAAGAACCACCCTCTTCCCTTTAATCATTCTAGTAGAACCTTATGGCCTTTTCTAGCCTAGACAAGAGTACGATTCTACTTTCAGGAGCCTCATCTATGATGTTATACCCCGTAAAGTCAGCTAATTTGCGGGCAAACTCCCTGACTTCCTCATGACTTGGCATGTTCTCTCTCCTCAATCTCCTTCTTGAATATCCCACCCACATGTAAGCCTTAGGCTCGACATAAGTAGGCATGGATCTCCTCACTATATAAGAGAACTCCTTGATAATATCATCGTTCATGTTAAACCCCTTTATGAGTGGAATCCTCATTACCGTAGGACATGAGAAAGATCTAAGGAGATCTAAGGTCCTATTAACTCTATTCCATGCATCTGACCATAAAGGTCTAGTTATCTCCATATACAGCTTCTCGTTTGGAGCTGGCAGAGTAACGTAAAGCTGTGTGGGTTCTCTCTCGAGATTCTCCAATCTCTCCGGTAGAGTTCCATTGGTGACTATGAACGTGGTCATTCCCCTCTTAGAGTAAGCATCCACCAATCCTCCTATATGTGGATAGAGGGTGGGTTCGCCTGTGAGGGATATGGCCGCATGTTTTGGTTCTTCTGCCTCATAAACCCATTCCCTTCTGAATACCTTCACACCCTTATATCCCTGAACCATCATCCTATGGAGCCTTATGCTCTCCTCAGCTATGTCTTCTGGATCATCCCATTTATCCGACTCATCTGGTACTTCCTTCCATCTATTCTCAGGAGGAACATCACTTACATTTAGCCTCCAGCAGTAGAGGCATTGTAGATTACAGAAGGATGCTGTTGGGGTCATCTGGAGGCACCGCCATGAAGGTATCCCATAAAACTTGTGCTTATAACATGTTTTTCCCTCCATTAGGGCCTTTCTAAACCAATGGCACGGTTTTATAGCTGAATGATTTAAGACGATCTTGTAACCTTGCTTCTCCATGAGCTTCCTCACGTGATCTGGTACCTTCACAATCCCTGTAGATAACATCTTTATCAATTCTGGGTCCATGTTCTAGATAATAATGGTTCCCCCTGCACTGGTAAGCAAGCAATTAGATGATGCTCTTAATGAGTTAGAGCGTCTGAATTCGATGAGAGAGGAAGCCATGAAGCTATCAAGAAAATGGCTCTCTCTCTGCAGGAATTTGATCTTGAAAGCTAGGAAAGGTGAGGAATTAGAGGAGATAGAAAGAAAGCTAAAATCCTTGATAGAAGAGATCAATGAATTCCTTAGAAGATGTTCACAGCAGCTGGGCTACCTAGACATCTCAATAAGATCTATAGTCTCAGATCCCTTTCAGGAGGCAGTAGAAGGAATAGCCTTATCGAGGCTCTTGAGAGGAATGGAGATACCTAGTTATAAAGAGCTCAATGTCTATCCTAAAGAGTATGTACTAGGTATAGGGGATGTCGTAGGAGAGCTTAGAAGAGTTGCGCTCCATCTTCTGATAGAGAAGAGGATTGCGGACGCGGAGAAATTAGCATATTATATGGGCGAAATATATGAGAACCTGAATTCTATGGTATTTCCTGATTCATTTCTACCTGTAAGAAGAAAGGCGGATATCTCTAGATCGCTTATAGAGAAGACTCTCTCAGAAATTATCATGATGAAGGCATCTATCGAGGTAAGAAGAAATGAGTAGGGAATTCAAAAAACTGGATCCCTATACTTCACATCTTCTGCTGGCTGTGATCCTCCTTGGAGGATCTAAAAAACCTGTTAGAGCTTCTGACCTATGTGAATATCTTAACACCTCTAGGGCCACTATCTCTAGATGGATATCAAAAGCCGAAGATCTTGGCTTCTTAAAATCGATAATAGCTAAGAGAGTTCAGTATGTAATGGTTACCCAGAAATCTCTGGAGTTAATCAGGACAATATACGAGATGACCGAGGGAGTTAGATGGGATAAGGAGATTCTAATGGCAGAGGTATTCTCAGGCATGAGAGAGGGGGCGTACTACATGTCTCGTCCAGGGTATGTGATGGGCTTTAAGGAAATAGTGGGATACGTGCCATTTCCCGGGACACTGAATCTGAAAATGAGGGAAGAGGATATGATCAAGGTCAAGGAGTGGAGGAGGAAAGTAAGGCCAAAATTAGTGCAAGGGTTTGTAGAAGCAGGAAGAACCTTTGGAGATGTGGAAGTGCTTCCAATAGAGCTTAATGGTTCAATAAGGGCTCATGCAATCTTCCCACTTAGGAGGCATTACGGCGATGATGTGCTTGAGGTAATACACCCCGAAAGCCTGAGAGTTAAACTAAACTTGAAGGATGGAGATATAGTAGCAGTTGCGTTAGAGACTTGGTAATGGGCCGGGGGGGAATCGAACCCCCGACCTCCGCCGTGTGAGGGCGGCGTCATAGCCTCTAGACCACCGGCCCGTGTTAGGAGGGGTGCCAGCGATTTAACCTTTGTGGAGCAGCTTACTTGGTTCCTTCAATTTTTTCAGGTAATAGTGCTACCTACAATATGCCTACTATAATTTTTATGAATGTAAAATTCGTTTTTTTCAACTTATATGATATTCTGATAAAGAAGAAGGGAAACTATTTTTAATTAAACGAAGGTCTTACCATCATCTGAAATGATCGATGGACTAAGAAGCTTGGAGAAGGACTTGAAGCTCTTGCTAATCACAAGCATACCTACAGGATTATCTGGAGGTCTCTTCTACTCTGTATGGGGGCTTTATTTTGAAGTAAAAAGAATTCAAAGTAGCTATTTAGGGCTTTATAGCTGCTTGGAAGGAATTATAATGACACTAGTTTTCCTGCCAGCCGGAATGCTAGCAGATAGGATAGGCAGGAAGAGGCCAGTGCTCTTAGGATATACGCTCTCAGCTCTCTCCATTGGGATAATTGTATTCTGGGGTCTTAATATTGTATCCATAATTCTGAGCGGGATTCTAGGTGGATTCTCATCTTTAGCTCTTCCAGCATTCCAGTCATGGCTAGCAGACCTTGCTGAGAGCAGAATAAAGGAAGCTTCTAGTATTCAAATGTTCCTGTATAGCATTAGCTTCTCTACTGGCAGCCTGATGGGCTGGATACCTGAGCTCATGGTAACGTACTCCCCCAGAATGGGATATCCGCAGGCTTATAGATTCATGATTACCCTCTCCTTCCTAGCTACGCTATTAGCGATTCCTCTCTTCCTAATAATAAGGGAGAGAAAGAGGGAAGGAACTACTGAAGTCGGCCATGTCGGGTGGAAGGAAGTAGCTAGACCGCTCAAGAATCCGGTAGTGAGGAACCTAACGATACTCTTATCCATATCAAGTCTCGCAACGGGTTTCTTCTACCCACTAACTAGCTATTACCTAGGAAAGAAGTACGGAGTTGAGTCAGGTCCGGTAGGGACTGTCCTTACCTTAATATATCTAATATCCTCATTTAGCTACTTAATAGCTCCACCCTTATCTAAGCTAATTGGAACGGTGAGATTCATAGTTATATCTCAAGGAATGACCGCTGTATTAATGGCCCTCCTTCCCTTTACTGGAAATTTCTTAGTGGCATCTGCTATACTAGTTCTCCAAGCTATTGGATCCTATGCGCCAGCTCCTCTCATATGGGCTTTGTTTATGGAAAACGCACCGATAGACGAGAGAGGAACCGCCAATTCCCTTTATAACATCTCTCTTATTGGACCAAGGGCCTTTTCCTCATTAGCGGGAGGTGCGCTCCTAGATATATATCTAGAGTATCCCATCTCCGCCTTCGTCCTCCTTTACTCAACCTATGACTTTCTATTCGCCTTGCTTATAAGGGAGGAAAGCGAAAATGACCATAAGATTTATGAGAAGGGAGAAATGAAGCTGGAATGAGGCAACCAAGTATTAGAGAGAAGTGATATGAGGGGGGTCAATTCCCTCTAACGGCTCTTCCCATCTTTTGGGAATTCCAAGCTCTATTTACCTCGTCAATAGGAAGATCTAGTTGCTTAGCCACTAAATCAGGAGATATTTCCGGATTTGCTCTCTTTATATCAGAGATAACCTCTTCTAGATATTCCTCATATGGTATAGCTTCTTTCCAAAGCTTCTCAAACCTCTCCTTAAATATCTTGGCTAGGCTTTCTGACTCTATCTTTATCCCCGTTCTAGTAGGCTGTTCAGCACCCATCTTCTCGGGAAATCCTAGCACCACAACCCTATCATCCACGACCATGTGCCTTAGGTCGTAAACGACTAGACCTCCATGATATCTGACTTCCGCTCCTGCTTCAGTATATCTGTAACCAACATAGAGGCGGCCCCTTCCCTCAGGGATTAGATACCTAATCTTAACACCCCTAGATGCAGCATGCCTCATCTCATCTACTATCTTCTCAAAGAACTCCAGAGACCCTCTTGGCTTGGCTCCGGTGATGGAGCCGAATATACTCTTTCTCGCACTTCTTATGGCCTCTATTACGAAGTGAAAGTACTGGGTTCTAGTTAGAACTCTAGTAGCTTCTATGAGATGCTCGACTAGCTTCCTCCTGCCCTCTACCTCATGCCTGCTGAGATAGAGAAGGATTATAGTTGCTATGAGAAGGGTTAAATCAACTAGCAGCAGGGCTAATCCTATAAGCTCCTCCATTATCTATACACCTTCCTCTTCACCTCTCCTCTATAGCTCCTTCTGCGGGCTCTACGATCATCACACTAGCTGGTATACCTATCGAGATATAAGTCCTTCTAATCTCAGCTAAAACAGGTTCACACTCGTCACATAGGAAGAGCATACTGGGTCCAGCTCCACTTATAGATGAACCTAGGGCCCCAGCTCTTAGTGCAGCTTCTCTAACCTCTCTGAACCCAGGAATCATCTTAGATCTCAGTTTATCTACCATAGAGGATGACATACCCTTACCAGCTACCTCCAAATCACCGGTTGTCATTCCTAAAACCAGCATTGCAAGAGCAGCTGAATTAGCCACGAAATCAACCATTTCCACCTTTTTCGGGAGGATTGATCTCATGACCTCAGTTTTCCTATCTGGAATATCTATCCAAGGAATTGCAAGTACGAATTTGACCGAAGGCTCTATCTTCACAACCTTCTCTCCTATTATAACAAGACCACCTAGGAGAGAAGGAGCCACATTATCGGGGTGTGGATGCCCGGCTGCTGCCCTCTCCCCTTCAGCAGCAGCTTTTATCATCTCCTCCTCGCTTAGTACATCTCCAAGTATCAGATTTATCGCCTTAACAACTGCTGCTGAAGAAGCACCACTGCTTCCCAATCCCCTCCTCGGCGGGACTCCCTTCCATAGTTTTATTTCGGCTGTTAGTTTCTGTTCAGCCATCATTAACGCAGCTTTCGCTGCGAAAGCAGCGACATTATCCCTACCTATGGGTACTGAGGATGAGTATGGCCCATTAACCCTTGTAACTAGGGCATCGGGACCTCCCCCTCCTAGCTTCACCTCCACCACATCCTTAAAGGCCTTGAGGGCTATCCCCATTATATCGAAGCCGGGACCCAGATTGGCACTTGTGCTCCAAGCTCTAACCTTCATTAAGGATCCTCCTTATTTTATCTATAGCATCTCTTGGGTTTAGGGCACTTATGGGTCTCACTGAGGGTGAAGAATCAGGATCCTTCAGAGCATGACCAGTAGCAACTAAAACTACCCTATCCTCCCTCTCTATCGTACCTTCCTTCAGTAGCCGGAGATAGCCGGCATAGGACGAAGCAGATGCTGGTTCTACACCCAATCCCATCCTACCTAACTCCCTCTGTGCATCCACTATCTCCTGATCACTTACTATTTCAGTGACTCCCTTACTTTCTCTCAGTGCCTTAAATGCCTTAGTCCAGTTAACTGGCCTCCCTATCCTTATAGCAGTTGCAATGGTTTCAGGATTATTCGTAAATAGAGGAACATCTCCCCCTTCCTTAAATGCTTTTGCTATTGGAGCGGCTCCCTCTGCCTGTATGCCAGCGAGCCTAGGTACCTTCCTTGATAACCCGAACCTCTTCATCTCTGAGAAGCCCTTCCATATAGCTGATATGTTACCAGCATTCCCTACAGGAAGTACGATCCAGTCTGGTACGCCCATCTCATCTATGACCTCGTATGCCAGAGTCTTCTGCCCCTCTATTCTCCAAGGATTAAGCGAGTTTAATAGGTAAAGCCCAGTTTCAGGACCAGCTATCTCCTTAACTGCGTCTAAGGCTAAATCAAATGGACCATCTATCTCTATTATTATGGCACCGTGAAGGGCGGCCTGTGCAAGCTTCCCCCTTGCAACCTTTCCCTTCGGAAGTACAACGAAACTCCTCATTCCCGCCCTTGATGCATAAGCAGACATTGACGCAGCAGTATTCCCGGTAGAAGCGCATATGACGTTCTTAACGCCACTTCCCTTGGCTACTGATATGGCAACGGTCATACCCCTGTCCTTAAAACTGCCTGTAGGGTTGGCTCCCTCGAACTTGACCCATAGTTTCTCACCAATCTTCACTAGAGGAGTCCCACCCTCCCCTAGGGTAACTACCTCTCTCACCCGAGGTAAGAGCTCCCTATATCTCCATACACCCAATCTCCTAGTTCGAAAGAGGGACCACGAAATCGCTAAAGGTCTCCTTTTTATTTCTGAAGATAGGAGGCCACCACATTTGGGACAAGAGATCACCCAAGGATCGGCTTCAAGCTCATAACCGCATTGAACACATTTGAGCATATATTCCTCGAGCATCGTAACTCAAGTTCGCTTACAGTTATAACTTCTCCCTTCATCCCTCATTGGGTGTATATTTTGGATCCCCGGAGCGCTTACAATGAGGTTCTCTCCTCGATAGAGGAGCATCATAGGTGGTTTGATTCGTCTCTCCCTATGATAGCCAGCGAGAACGTCTCTAGCCCAGCCGTTAGGAAGGCTATGGCTAGTGATTTCGGTCACAGATATGCGGAAGGATGGGTGGGCGAGAGGGTATATGCTGGAACCAAGTACATAGATAAAGTAGAATCCCTAGCTATGGATCTCATAAAAGAGATATATCACGTGAAATTCGCTGATGTCAGACCAATCAGTGGCGTAGTGGCCAATCTATCCGTTTATACAGCTTTAACTCAGCCAGGAGATGTAGTAATGGCTCTTCCGATAACAAAGGGCGGTCATATAAGCATGGGTCCCCTCACTGGGTCAAAGGGTCAATTCATTGGAGGAACGGCTGGGGCGGTGAGAGGGCTCGATGTCAAGTATATAGCATTCAATGATGAGAACATGAATATAGATGTGGACAAGACAATTAAGAGAATGGAGAAGTACAATCCCAAGCTGATAATGCTAGGTGGCAGTGTAATACTCTTTCCACAGCCCGTTAAGGAAATAGTTGAGGCTGCAAGATCTATCAAAGCTCTCGTTAATTATGATGCAGCGCACGTGGCTGGTCTCATCGCAGGAGGCCAGTTCCAGCATCCCTTGGAAGAGGGAGCTGATACAATGACCTTCAGCACGCATAAGACGTTCTTCGGTCCTCAACATGGCGCCGTCGTGACAAATGATGAGGAGAAATTTGAATTGATAAAGAAAGCTAATTTCCCGGGACTTCTTAGCAATCATCATCTACATGCTGTAGCTGCCCTAGCTATAGCAGCATCGGAGGTTCTTAACTTTGGCAAAGATTATGCTAGAGATGTGGTGAATAATGCAAAGGCCCTAGCTTATGCCCTGCATGATGAAGGCTTTAAGGTAGTAGCCGAGCATTTGGGCTTCACTAAAAGTCACCAAGTCCTGCTCGATGTCGATGGGATAGGTGGAGGATATAAGTGCGAAAAATTACTTGAACAGGCCAATATCATCGTGAACAGAAATCTCCTGCCGTGGGATATAAAGAGAGGAAGGAGCTTCAAGGATCCGGGTGGACTTAGATTAGGTGTATCGGAACTCACTAGGCTGGGAATGAAAGAGGAGGAGATGAAGATCGTAGCTAAACTGTATAGGAAGGTTTTATTGGATAGGGAAGATCCTAGCAAGGTAGCAAAGGAAGTTGGAGATCTCAGGAAGAACTTCAGGACTGTCAAATATACGTTCGAGGAGGGCCCGGCCTACGAGCATTAACTCTCTCATAAAGGATAAAAGTAGGGGCTCGCTTGAAATATTCGAGGACGCTCTAGACATCCTGATTAGGAGCAGTGATCCATGTTTAGATGCCAGCAAGCTGCTAAGAGCCCATCCAGAGATGTCAGTTCTCGAGCATCTGAGGAAGGCCGCATGCTCCGGTTCCTTAGGTAAACTAAGGAACTTTTATAAGAGATCCAAGGAGGAACTGGCCAAGACGTGCTCCGATCTCCTATCTGATATGAAGATAGAGAGAATTGCAACTTTAAGCAGGAGCTCTTCCGTAATCAACTGTCTAAGGAGATCTCATGTTAGCGAGGTTATTGTGAGCGAATCACGTCCAGGATTAGAGGGCATAGAAACAGCTAAGATGCTCAGAGATGAAGGATTTTCCGTTACTTTAGTAATAGATGCACTACTTCCTTGGTACGCGAGGAAGCACGGGGCAGTTGGACTTGTAGGTGCCGATATGGTAACACGCAGTTATCTGATAAACAAAGCCGGGACATATCCGCTAGCTAAATCAGTAAGCGTAATTGCTGTTCCTGGAATATTAAAACTTCATGAAGGAGAATATACAATTGAAAAGAGGGATCCTAGAGAGGTAGCGGATCTCAAGGGGGTAGAGATAGCGAACATATACTTCGATGAGACACCCTTGGATGATCTGAAGAGCATAGTTTTTGAAGGATTCTCCATAGCTCCCAGAGAGATAGATAAAGCTTTTGAGATGCTAGAGAGCTTGCTTAGGCTATCAAGCGATCAGCCTCACCAAGCCCCATAGTAGGCCCAATATAATTGATATTACCCACGCTATGAAAGATACGAGGATCGCTTTAATCCATCCTATATCAAACCATACTTTAAGTATCCAGATCCAAGCGAGTAACGTTATTAGGGTCCCTAGAATGCCAAAATGAATAAAGGAGAATATTGCACTTAGGATACTATCTACTATAGCCCATATCAAGGCCAATGCCGTTACTGAAAGGAAGGACTTTTCCTTGCTGGCAGGTAAAACAACCTTCTGGGCTATCCATATTACAATAGCGCTTACTATTATCGTTATGAGGAATCTACCTATAGCTCCTAAGAACATAAGTACCTCGCATTACCTAGCTGGAATGATAAAAACATTCGTTCGTCCATCATATCTAATCTAATAATACATTAGCCTGTATGAGATGAAAGAGAAATAGGCAAAGGGTTAATTATATAAAATTCAATGCAATCTGAGGAAGACCCGATAAATCCCTTCCTAGAGGGCATTCCCTCCTCTTAGGAGCCCTCTTACTCCAAATACTTGATACAATGATTACCATTACCTGAGGCTTTCACGGGCTGTGAAAATCTAAGCATCAAGATTCATTAAGTGAATACTAGCTAGAATTGTTTTCTCTCATTTGGCTTATTATCTTCTCTATTTCTCCTTGAAACCTTCTTAATGCACTCATTTTATCCTCCATGAATATTAGGTCGCTTAATCCCTCTAAGACAATGTTGTGGGCGAAGGGAGTGGGCACCCTAACTAAACCTATATCTACCACCCTGATCTCTCCCATACTAATGCCCCTGATTACCTCCTCAGCCCTTTTCACATCCATATAGTCCTCCATAATCTCCCTATAGGCTTCCTTAAGGAGAGGAAAACCCTCGATTTTCTCCACTATCTTTAGGAGGCTCTGAGCGCTTATCTGCTGCTTATTAACGCTGATCTCGTGTCCCTTATAGTTCCTAAGGATCATTAATCCTCTGGCAGCCACATGCCTGAATCTCCTTCTGAGGAGTTCTGTCTTCGCCAATGCCTCTCTTAAAGTACTTTTAAGGTCTAGTCCGACTAAATCGCTTAAAATCGCTGCAGGTTTGACTCCTCTCGGATAAATTATCGCGAAACCTGTATCCTTTACAACTATTCCTAAGTTTCTCCTGACCTTTTTACCTGATATCTAAGCTAAAGCCCTTGAAAGAGCATCGTTCGTCCTTCTTCCATAGAGAGAATGGGTTATCTGGTAAATCCGCCCATTCTCGTCCTTATAGCTTTCTACCAATATAACCTGATGCGATGGCATATCCTCTAAATCAACGCCTAGTGATTTGAGATAGAGGTATTGCTGTCTCAGATAGTTATATATCGCGGTTGCGGCCATTTCATTAGTGTTACTTATCTCCATAATGGTTTTCACAAGCTCCTCTCCTTCAATCCCTTCCTCAAGCATTTGGAAGACTTTCCTCCTGAACATGCCTATCTCAATAGCTAACTCATAGCTCAGAGGGAGCATCTCAGAGAACCATGCCGGGACAGTGG
>JAVALV010000122.1:0-3695 GCA_032159055.1 Thermoproteota archaeon
TAACCACCTTCACTATCTGATATCCTGCCTGAGAGAAGTATTTCTTCCAAGCTTCAGCCGTTTTAGTTCCCCATTCGGTATCCTCATGTATTATGGCTATTCTCTTTATCTGATTTCCATATTTCTTATTAAGCCAGTTTACGAAGTCTACATGCTGCTTAGCAAACATCTCATCATGAGGAGTAGTCCTAAAGAACCACTTATATCCTCTCGCAGTTAGCGTGGGCGAGGTAGACTCTGGATTCAGCATTGGAACCTTATATTTCTCGCATACCTCACTGACAGTCTTGGTAACTGCACTTTGATACGAACCGAGCATTGCAACAACTTTTTCCTCCGTTATAAGCCTTTCAGCCTCAGCTGCCCCGGTTTCTGGTTTTCCTGCGCTATCTCCATAAACTAGGACGATCTTAGCTCCTCCCAGGCTCTTTATTCCGCCAGCGGAATTTATTTGCTCAACTGCGAACTCTAAACCTCTCTTGAGATCTGCACCTGTTTCAGCCAGTTTGCCCGATAGGGGTAAAACAACCCCGACCTTGACCTCCTTTACTGATGGGCCACCGCCTTGCATCAACAGAACTGCAGCGCCAACTATTATGATGACGATTATTACGATAAGGGCGGCTAGAAGGGACTTACTTATTCCTCTTCTACCTACCAATGCGACCACCTTTAATCTTGTTAGAGCATCCAGCTTACATATATATCTTTCCATCTATTTGGAAAAATTTTTGAAAAATGCACCCATGCGGTTCCAGTTAAGATTAAAAGTAAGGTAAATATCTTTAATGGTTAAAGCATATCCGGCAGGGGTAAATCATGTGGAGGGCAGGGATCGATATAGGGGGGACCTTCACCGATATAGTACTTCTAAATGAAGAGAACGGGGAATTAAAGGTAATTAAAGTTCTAACAACGCCTAAAAATCCAAGTAAAGCTGTTTTTCATGGACTCAGAGAATCGGGCATAGGGCTCGATGTGATAAGAATGCTGGTGCACGCTACTACCCTAGGTACTAACATGTTCCTAGGTCAAGAGGGCCTTAAACCACCCAAAGTCGCTCTAATAACAACAAAAGGGTTTAGGGACGTCATAGAGATAGGGAGACAGCGCAGACCTGAACTCTATAATCTGTTCTTTGAAAAACCACCTCCCTTAGTTAAAAGGAGAGATAGATACGAGGTGGAGGAGAGGATAGATGCTTGGGGAAACGTAATCACTCCCTTGGATGAGGAAGGTGCGAAGAAGCTTGCCAACGATTTATGCAGGAGAGGTTATGATGTAGTGGCTGTGTCCTTCCTTCATAGCTATTTGAACCCATCTCATGAGAGAAAAATGCTCTCAATATTGAAGAGGAGATGTCCAAAGCTGGATGTGGTCTTATCCTCTGAGATAAATCCGGAGCATAAGGAATATGAGAGGACCAGCACTACAGTAGTTAACGCGTTCCTGAGAAAACTTCTATCTGGATATCTAGAAAAACTGAAACAGAATCTAGGAAGGAATAGGTTCAAAGGAGAGCTTATGATAATGCAGAGCAATGGAGGAGTATCAAAATCGGAGTACGCAATTGAGAGACCAGCAGCTTTCATAGAATCTGGGCCAGCAGCCGGTGCGGTGGCAGTAGCCTATTATTCGAGACTCACTGGCGATGATAAAGTCATAGGATTCGACATGGGAGGGACAACAGCCAAAGCTTCCACCATCATTGGAGGGGAGCCGACAGTAACTACTGAGTACGAAGTAGGTGGGAAAGTGCATGCTGGCAGGCTCGTTAAGGGATCGGGATATCCCGTGAGATTTCCCTTCATAGATCTGGCGGAGGTCAGTGCCGGTGGAGGGACGATAGCTTGGGTTGATGAGGGAGGTGCCCTCAGAGTGGGACCTATAAGCGCTGGCGCGGATCCTGGACCCGCTTGCTATGGGAAAGGTGGTGAAAAGGCCACCATAACCGATGCAAATTTCCTGCTTGGGAGGCTTGGGAAAAAGCTAGCAGGAGGGAACCTCATACTGAGGGAGGACCTTGCAGCTAGGGCTATCAGAGAACTATCTGATTACTTGGGACTTGAGGCTGAGGAAACCGCTTTGGGGATATTGAAACTTGCTAATACCATTATGGCGAAGGCCCTCAGAATAGTGACCGTTGAAAGGGGCCAAGATCCTAGGGACTTCGTTATGTACGTATTCGGAGGAGCAGGACCCCTCCATGGAGCACATCTAGCTAAGGAACTTGAAGCTAAAGAGGTGCTCATACCAATTCATCCGGGAGTTTTCTCGGCATTTGGCCTTCTCCTCACGGATTACAGGGTTGATGAGGCTAGGAGCGTTATGAAGTTAGCGGAAGAACTGGATGATGATGGAGTAGAGGGTATGATAAAGGAACTTGAAGCTAAAGCATCGAAGGAGCTAAGAGGGCTTAAAGATGTACTGATAAACCCCAGTCTCGACATGAGATACAAAGGACAGGCTTACGAGCTGAATGTCCCTTGGAAAGGATCGGTCGATCTCGCGATAAGAGATTTTCATGCCACCCACGGCAGGATGTATGGATTTTCGTCTCCTGATGAGCCCGTCGAGGTAGTCAATGTCAGGGTATCCCTTGTAGGATCCCTAAGGAAGCCTGCAGTTCCTAGGACTAAGGCCGTAAGGCATGTACCCGAAGCCGAGGGCAAGCGGCCTGTTTACTTCGAGGACATCGGATGGGCAGATACACTGGTCTATAATAGGTCTAAGTTGAAGCCGGGAGCTGCCTTGAAGGGCCCAGCTGTCGTTGAGGAATATGATTCCACAACGCTAGTTCCCCCCGAATATAGCCTGTTAGTTGACGAATACGGCAATCTCAGGATAGGATTGGAGGTGATCTAATGGTAGATCCTATCACTGTGGAAGTAATCAAAAGCTCTTCCTCTTATATAGCTGAGGAGATGGGGATAGTACTCAGGAATTCAGCTTATTCTCCAAACATAAGGGATAGAATGGATCATAGCTGTGCTATTCTCCTTGAGAATGGGGAGCTAATAGCCCAAGCTGAGCACATACCAGTTCATCTGGGTAGTATGGCCGTAGGCGTAAAGAACACCATAAGCTACCTAAAGAGGATGGCCCTAGAGTTGGAGAAAGGAGATATAATTGTCCTCAACGATCCTTACATCGCTGGTACTCACCTTAATGATGTAACTTTGATAAAACCCCTCTTCCATAATGGTGAGATCTATGGGTATGTGGCGAACAAGGCCCATCACGTTGATGTTGGAGGAATGGTGCCAGGGAGCATAAGTGGGAATGCTAGGGAATTGATTCAAGAGGGGATCGTGCTTCCACCCTTGAAGATAGTGAGAGGAGGTCATTTGGATGCGAACATTCTCAATTTGATTCTCAGCAATGTAAGAGTTCCCAGATATACGAGGGGGGATTTAAAGGCTCAGATAGCGGCCCTCAATGTCGGGGAGAAAAGGCTATCCGATCTCGTAGGCAAATATGGAATAGAAACTGTTATTGAATCTTGGAATAGGATAATAGACTATACAGCTAGTTACCTCAAGGAGAAAATAAAGGAAGTTCCACCGGGAACCTACAGGGCTGAGGATTACATGGAGGGGAATGACAGGCTCATAGCGATAAGGGTGAGAGTATCTATAAACCCCGATTCTATCACAGTGGATTTCTCCGATACGGACGATCAGGTGAGATCGGAA
>JAVALV010000123.1:0-3887 GCA_032159055.1 Thermoproteota archaeon
GGAAACACCTAGCAAGGCCGCTTGGGCTTTAGCATGGTTCGCTACAGGAAGCAACAATATCGTCATTATAAGCGAAGGTGCGGTGAAGTACCTCATCAGGGAGTAGGATTTACATAAGTATTTAAAGGGGATTTCGATGATAGCAGTAGAGGCCATCTCGCTCACTAAGAAGTTTGGCGATTTCGTTGCAGTGAAAAATTTGAGCTTTAAAGTGAGGGAAGGGATCATATTTGGGCTACTAGGCCCAAACGGTGCCGGTAAGACAACTACCCTGAGGATGATCTATGGAGCGCTCAGGCCCACATCTGGAACAGCTAGGGTACTAGGTATAAATGTAGTTAAGGAACCTCTGAAGGCCAGGAAGCTGATGGGAATACTCCCTGAGGACACTGGCATCTATCCGAGGTTAACTGCAGAAGAGAACCTAATATACTTTGGAAAGTTGAGGGGAATGGAAGAGGGTATCCTAAGGAAAAGAATAGAGGAGCTACTAGATATCCTTAAATTGAAGGAGAAGCGTTATGTTATAGCAGACAAGCTATCAAGAGGTCAAAAGCAGAAGGTCGCTTTTGCTAGGGCAATATTGGATGAGCCTCCCGTCTTACTCTTAGATGAGCCAACCTTAGGGGTAGATGTAATGAGCGCTAGGGAAATAAGAAGGCTAATAAAGGAATATGCCTCCTCAGGAAAAACAGTAGTGCTCTCCACTCATAATATGTGGGAGGTAGAGAAACTATGCGAGGAGATAGGGGTAATCAGTAATGGACAGCTGAGATATCTAGGAAGTAAAGATGAGCTGGAAAAAATCTCAGGAGAGAAGGAATTCGAGGACGTGTTCGTCAGGCTTGTGAGAGGGGAGGTTATTGAGGCTTAAGTTTAAGGGTAAGGGGTCCTCAGGCATAGTCAAATTATCTAGGGGATTTGGGCAGGCAGGTTACTCTCTTCCAGATAGGCCTTGGCTGATAGTAGCTTGGAAGGAACTTCTAGAGGCATTTAGGGACAAGAGGACGATGATAAATGTGGTACTCTTGCCTATGATAATAATGCCCATAGTCATAGCTCTTCCTATGATGATGCTGAGTCCTAAAACTGTTCCTCCAAAGATAATTGTAGTTGTGGAGGATAAAGGAGCGATTGATCTAGCAAGAAGCATAAGGGAGCTACATAATAAATCAAGGGCCTATGTTACAATAACAACAAATGAGAGCAATTACGTTGGCCTTATTCTAAATGGAGGAGCGGATCTGATCGTTGAGATACCTCCCGGCTTTTCACGTAACATCTCACTGGGGAGAAGTGGTTATGTAGTCTATTATTATGATCCCTATGGTGCGAGATCTTCTGTTGCCATGGACATGGTACAGGGTATAATAGGAGAGTATTCTGAGAAGATTCTCAAAGAGAGATTGGCAGCGATCAACTTAAGTGAGCAGTATATAAGGCCCATAGCTACGATCGCTAAGCAGGTTACTTCTACTGGCAAGGTAGCCACAACAGGTGAGGTAATGACCGCTATGATACTTCCTATGATGGTGGGCCTAATAGCCATTACCGGTGCAGGTACTTTCGCTATAGACATGATAGCAGGGGAAAGAGAGAGGAAGACTATAGAAGCTCTATTTACCTCTCCAGTTAGTAGAGGCGAGATTTTATTGGGTAAATTTGGTGCCTTAACAATTTTATCTATCATAAGCGGTATATCGACCCTCCTCTCCGCATTAATAGGGATAGGTTTGGCAGTGACATCTCTAACGGAGGCAACAGCGACAGCAATAACTCAGCCGCAAATATCCCAATTTATAGAAGCTTCTAAGCTCCCTTATATAACAGCTGGTATATTGATTACAGTTGCCCTAGGTGGCTTAACAGGTAATGCCATAATGGTTATAGCAGCTTCCTTTGCTAAGACATTTAAGGAAGCCCAGCAATATGTTGGTTTTCTGACCTTTGTTTTAATCCTTCCCATGATAGCGATACCCTATGCTCCACAAGGCCTCTATTCTATCCTTAGAGTACTGCCCATATCTAGTTTAGCGATGTTTGCGAGGGATATAATCGTTAATCCCGGGGATGTAATGCCTATAATAACATCGCTCGCTTCATCTGTAATCTACTTAGTTGCATTCCTATGGTTGAGCTCAAAGATGTTCGGAAGAGAATCTGTGATATACGGTTGAGTATATTGTTTAAGTTTTTCAATTACCCTACCCTAACCTTTGCGGTGTTCTAGGTGAAGGTCGTTATTGTCGGGTTTGGGTTAGGCGGCTTAGGTTCAGCGAGGCATATAGCTGAACAAGTTCCAGATACTAAGATCACAGTAATAGGAGATGAGAAGCCTTACGTTAGGCATAAGCTAAGGTTAGTGACCCAAGGCATGGATCTATGGGTAGATACGAGGCACATAGAGTCCAAGGGAGTCGAGATCCTATTAGATAAGGTAACAAAGGTAAGGAGAGCGCAGAAGGAGGTCGTGCTATCCAATGAACAAACCATTCAGTACGATTATCTAGTGCTGGCAACTGGCTCTAACCCAACGATACCTTCCAAATTGAAGGGAGGGGACAAATGCGCTGTATTTAGGAGGCTTGAGGATGTACATAGATTGATAGATGAGAGACCAAACGAGGTGGCCATAATAGGCGCCAGCTTCGTCGCACTCCACGTGGCTGATGCATCGAGAGCAATAGGGGCCAAGCCCAAGGTTATAGTAAGATCTAGGCTGATAAGGAGGAGCCTTGAGCCTGAGCTCTCTGCTAAACTAGAAGAATTCTTGGCTGAGAAGGGAGTAGAATTCGTTCACGGTAAACCAAAGGAAGTTCACGATGGTAAGGTAGAGCTAGAGGATGGAAGCTATGTTACTTCTGAAATGACGTTTATGGCAACAGGAGTTTCTCCGGAGATCACCCTAGCAAAGGAGGCAGGACTTGAATTGATGGATGGATGGGTCATAAAGACCGATAGACAAGGAAGGACATCCGATCCCAATATATTCGCTGTTGGAGATAATGCTACAGTAATGGATGTACTGACAAATAAGCCCATTTACATGGGAATCGGCACAGCTGCAAGTATAATGTCCCTAAACGTGGCTAAGGCGCTAACAGGATTTAAGGCATCATACAGAGTTCCTAGGTATCAGAGGGATGTCTTCTTCGGTGGCATTCATATGACATCAATAGGCTTAACTAGTGTAGAAGCAGCTAAAGAAGGATTTGAAGCAGATAGGATGTACCTAAGCGGAGATGGATGGGGAGATCATGCTTACATAGTTTATGATAAGAAAACGAGGAAGGTTATAGGTTTCAGTTCAATATCAAAGCAGGATGTCGGTTGGAAGAGCATTGACGTCCTAATGGCCATGATTAGAAAATGGCCCTTAACAAAGCTCGGATTTAATGTGTAAGGTAAAAATCGCTAAATAAATTCCTTTTTCATTCTAATTTATCGATCATGATCTTCGTTTCCATAACCTTTTTAGCAGCTATTATCATGAAGTAAGCGCCCTTCATGGTTTCATCCCTCAATTCCATTTCCTTAACCTGACTTACGGTGAACCATCCCCAATCATCATGCTCCTCTGGCCTTATTACGGGTTCTGCCCTGTTTATCATCGTAGTGTAGAGGGGGATTATGAATTCTACCTTCATCTCAGGATATAGTATTCCGAAAGTATCGACTGGTTTTATATCAAATGGACTCAGTTTGAAGCCTGTTTCCTCCTTTAATTCCCTTAGAGCACCTCTTCTAGGAGATTCTCCGTACCTCAGACTCCCACCTGGGATCTCCCATCTTCCACCATTCCTCTTGCTCCTTGCCCTCTTCAAGAGGAGAACCATCCCATTCTTATCAAAGACTACGATGCAAGGTACAACATGCATCTTCATCTT
>JAVALV010000124.1:0-2631 GCA_032159055.1 Thermoproteota archaeon
CTATATAGATCTCTACCAGATACATTGGCCCAATCCTCTCTTTCCCTTGAGGAAAGCCATGAGAACGCTTGAGAGGGAGATCGAGGAGGGAAGAATAAGAGCAATAGGCGTGAGCAACTTCCCATTGAAGCTTATGGAGGAAGCTAGGAGCTATCTGAGCAGACACGATATAGCCAGCAATCAGGTGGAGTATAACCTCTTGAAGAGGGATGCCGAGGAAATCGTACACTACTGCCAGAAGGAGGGAATAACGGTAATTGCCTACAGCCCCTTAGCTCAGGGACTCCTGACGGGAAAATATGGGCCAAAGAAGATGCCCAGGGGAATTCAAAGGAGAACGACCCTCTGGCTCAAATATGGGAAGATAGACTGGTCTTTAGTAGACAGGCTGAGGAAAGCAGCCGCTAAAATTGGAATAACACCAGCCCAAATGGCCTTGGCATGGGTGATAAGGGAAAGAGGTGTCATCGCGATTCCCGGAGCGAAGAGCTTGGATCACCTGAGGGAAAATGTGAAAGCCGCGGATATAGAGTTAGAGGGAAACCAGATGAGGCCATAGCGGTGAGGAAGGGAGGCAGTCTATTAAGTTAGGTAGTATTTCCATTTTATTTTGGCTCCAGATTCAGAATGCAATCTATTTCGCCTTTACTTCTACTTCATAAAATAAAACAACAAATAAGATATGGTAGTTTTGTTATCTGCAGCCAACGAGACGGCCTTGTTCCCTTCCTAGGATTTAGGTAAATATACACATGCTGGATCCTCCTCTAGTATATCTCCCTTGATAGCCAGGGCCCTAGCCCTGCTCCCCCCGCATATATATCTGAACTCGCATATACCGCATCTCCCCTTGAACTCGGCCCTCCTTATCTTCCTCAAGACTTCACTCTCCCTGTAAATGTCCACCAAGCTGTCTACTTTCACGTTCCCAAGCTTTAGGGGAGCGAAACCACTGGGATATACGTCACCGTTATATGCCACGAATATTATCCCGTAGCCATCCCTGGTGTAGGCAGATCTCAGCCTAGGCTCTCCTTCAGGTGGTCCCATTAGCTTGAAGAGTTCAGACGTGAGCTTAACGTAGAGAGGCCCTAGGCCATACCTGAGAGCGGTACTCTCGATGTAATCCTCTTTAGAGACATCCCCAGAGCTTGAGCGGACTTGCATCACCCTCCTGAAGAAGGGGGCTTCGACGGTCCTGACCTCGATGCCGTACCTAGATACCTCGTATAGGAAGTTAACAACATCCTCATACTCTTGGGGGCTAAGATCTCCCAGTTCTATACCCCTTCCGACCTTTATCAGGAAGAACAACTCCCATATTCCTATACCGAGATCGCTTATCAGCTTGAAGATGTGAGGAAGATCCATCACGCTGTCCCTAGATACCAGCGTGTTGACCTGAACAGTCCATTCCGATCCAACCAGCTCCCTCAAAACTCTCACTGTCCTCTCAAAATGCCCTTCTATTCCTCTTATATAGTCATGGGTCTTAGACGTACCATCCAAGCTTATAGAGATGAATCTGATGCCATAGCGCCTGAAGAGGGAGAGGACGTAATTGTTCAGCAGATCAGTCACTGCTGGAGCTATTCCCATCCTTATTCCCAAGTCCTTAGCATACCTCATTATCTCCTCCAGGTCTTCCCTCATGAGGGGATCTCCACCAGTCAGTATGAGTACGGGATAGGGCTTACCGAATCTTCTGATATCCTCCAAGAGCTTGAGGCCTTCCTGAAGGGTCAGCTCTCCAGGCAGGGGCTCCGGTATTGCCTCAGCCCTGCAATGTTTGCACTTAAGCTTGCAGGCTTTAGTAAGTTCCCAGAAAACCAGAATAGGCCTCTCATTGAAGTTCATTGCTTTAGACATGTGGGGTCCTCCCCTAGAAGGTCATTCCCGTACACGTAGGCCTTGACCCTTGAGCCGCCGCAGAGTTCCCTGTACTCGCATGATCCACACCTCCCTTTAAGCATGCTTGAGTCACCAACAGCCCTGTATAAGGGGTTCTTAACGACATCCTCCAATCTGAGATCTTCCCTGACTATATTACCGAGCTTTATAGGCAAGTAATTGCTCAGGAGGACATCCCCTGTAGGGGAGATTGATACGAACCCCCTCCCCTCCACGGATAACCTCCTCCTTTTCATCTTATTTTCAGCTTCAGAGACATCGTATCCCCTTCTCCTCAACTCCTCCATCACGTATACAGCTGCAGATGGATGCAGCCCTATATCGAGCTCTATCTCAGGATATTTATCGCCCAATATCATCTCATCGATGAACCTGTTCAACAGATTCCTCCACTCGTCCCTGCTGACTATCTCGTCCTTCAGGAGCCTACCCCTCCCTATTGGAATGAAATCACATAGGTAGACCGCCTTGGCCCCAAATCTCGAAGCTACTTCTAGTATGTAGTCGAGATTCCTAAGCACGCTTCTAGCCACAACGGTCTTTATTGTTAGGCTAACCCCAGCATCGCTAAGCAGCTCCAAGGCCCTGATCACCCTATCATGGGATATTGGTGTTCCTGTGAAGTAGTCATGGAATTGCTGGGGCCCATATAGAGGAATTGCCACGTTGTCTATCCCCAGATCTGCAAGTTTCGTAGCTACTTCCTCATTTACCAAGGTA